>DATMMM010000219.1:0-25785 GCA_035569735.1 Allostellaceae bacterium
GTGTCCGCTGCGCGGGAACCACGCTGTGGTGCGGGCAGGGGCGGGCGGCCGCCGAGGGTGACACCGCCGTCTCCATCCGCCCGCACGAGATCCGGCTCGTGGAGGGCGCCAATGGAGCGGACGGCAATCGCGTCCGCGGACGCATCGAGCGCCAGGTCTATCTGGGGCCGACCCGAGACTACCTCGTGCGGCTGCCGGAGGATGCCATGGTGCGCGTCATCGCCGCCAAGGAGCTCGACATCCCCGCTGGACGCGAGGTGACGGTGGAGCTGCCGCCGGCGTCCTGCCGCGCGCTACCGATGTGAGCGGGGAGGGTGCAATGAGAAAGCGCGCGGCATGGCTCGGTCTCTCGATGATCGCGACGCTGATCGCCCTGGGGTCGATCGCGCGCGCGGCGCTGCCCGCGCCGACGCCGATCACCGACGAGCTGGTCAAAGCCGCGACCGCCGAGGGAAAGGTGGTGTTCTACACCTCGGTCGAGCTGGTGCTCGCCGAGGATCTCTCCAAGCTGTTCCAGGAAAAGTATCCGGGCATCTCCGTGCAGGTCGAGCGGACCGGATCGGAGCGCGTGTTCCAGCGCATCGGCCAGGAATACGCCGCCAATATCCATAGCGTCGACGTCGTGAACAGCTCCGACGCGTCGCATTTCATCTATTGGAAACGCAACGGCATGGTGCAGCCGTTCCTGTCGACGGAAATGGCGGAGAATTATGCGCCGAGCTCGCTCGATCCCGACGGCGCCTACGCGCCCTGGCGACTCAACATAAGCCCGTTCGCCTACAACACGAGCCTGGTCAAGGAAGCCGACGCGCCCAAGAGCTTCAAGGATCTGCTGGATCCCAAATGGAAGGGGAAGCTCGTCAAGGCGAGCCCAAACTACAGCGGCACGATCATGACGGCCACATACGAGACGCTGGTGGCGCTCGGTTGGGATTACTTCGAGGCGCTCGCCAAGCAGGACGTGATGCAGACGCAGTCCGCACTCGAGCCGCCGCGCAAAGTCGCGAGCGGCGAGCGCGAGGTCATGGTGGATGGATCCGAGTACTTCATCTATTCGCTGATGGACAAAGGCAACCCCATCAAGGTCGTCTATCCCGCGGAAGGCGTGCCCGCGATCACCTCGCCGGGTGCGATGCTGAAAGCAGCGCCGCACCCCAACGCCGCGAGGCTGTTCTACGCCTTTCTGTTCTCGCAGCCAGTGCAGCAGGTGATGGTCGACAAGGGCGGCACGCGCTCCTTCCACAAGCTCGTGAAGGACCGCCCCGATCACGTGCCGCTCGCCCAGCTCAAGCTCTGGCCCGAGGACGCGAACGCGGTCGAGGCGCGCTCGGAGGAGATCAAGTCCCGCTATCGCCAGCTGTTCGGCGGCTGAGCGGGCTCGCACGCAGCGATGGCCACGACCGGAGCGCGTCTCGACATCGCCATTCCCGTGCTGGCTCTCGGCGCGCTTCTGCTCGCCGCTTTGATCGTGATACCCATGGGCTGGCTCGGCTATGTCAGTCTCGGCGGATTGCAGGCCGGAATGACGCTTTCCAACTACGCCGCGCTGGTCAGCAGCCCCGACATGCTGCGCCCGCTGCTGCTGAGCCTCGGCGTGGCGTTTGCGGTGGCGGTGATCTCGGCCTTGGTGGCCTCTCCCATGGCCTGGCTGGTCGCGCGCACGGACCTGCCTTGGAAACGCGGGTTTCGTCTGTTGGTCCTGGCGTCTTTCGTGACGCCGCCGTTCTTGGGCGCGGTCGCCTGGGAAATCCTCGCGGCCCGAAACAGCGGGCTCTTGAACGAGGCCTATCGCCGGGCGTTCGGGCTGCCGCGCAGCGACTTCCTGTTCAACATCTATACGGTGACGGGTCTGATCTTCGTGCTGGCGACCTACACCTTCCCCTACGTGTTCATCCTGGTGGCGAACGGGTTGGAGCGGATACCGCTCGAGCTCGAGGAGGCCTCGGCCATCCTGGGCGCGCGGCCTTGGCGGACCGCGCTCAAGGTGACGCTGCCTCTGGCGCTGCCGGCGCTGCTGGCGGGCACGCTGGTGGCGTTCCTTCAGGCCATGAACAATTTCGGCGCGCCCGCGATCATCGCGCTGCCCGCGGGATTGCAGACCATCACCACCAAGATCTGGACGCTGTTCCAGTTTCCGCCGCAACCGGGGCTCGCGGCGGCCGCGGCGGTGCCGCTGCTCGCCGTCACCATCGTGCTGCTGCAGCTTCAACGGCGCCTCCTTGGCCGGCGCGGTTACGCGGTGATCGGCGGCAAAGGCGCCCGCCTCGATCTCGTGCGGCTGGGGCGATGGAAGGCGCCGGCTTTCGCCTTCGCCGCGGCGGTGGTGACGGTCGCGGTCATCCTGCCCTACCTCGCGCTGATGCTGAGCGCCTTCTCGCGCACGCTCACCATCACGCTCTCGCCCGGAAATTTCACGCTGCGCAATTTTTTCTTCGTGTTCACGGAGCTTTCGGGCACCAATCTGGCACTGCAGAATACTCTGCTGTTGGGGATCACCACCGCGACGGCGGGCACGCTGCTCGCGCTGGTGATCGCTTATATCGTGGCGCGGAGGGCGCTGCCGTTCTGGCGTTGGCTCGGGTTCCTCGCGACCGCGCCGCTGGCGATCCCCAGCATCGTACTTGGCGTCGGCCTGTTCTTCGCCTATACGCATCCGCCTTTCGTGCTCTACGGGACGCTCGGCATCCTGTTCGTCGCCTTTCTCACCATCGAGCTGCCAATCGGCTACCAGCAATTCCAAGCCGCCTTCCGCAGCCTCCACGCGGAGCTCGAAGAGGCCGGCCGGATCCTCGGCGCCGGCCGCCTGCGCACACTCAGGGACATCACCGCGCCGCTGCTTTGGAGCGCGGTGATCTCGACCTGGTGCCTGGTGTTCGTGGCGGCGATCCGCGAGCTCTCGGCCGCGATCTTGCTGTTCACGGCGGATACCAAAGTGCTGTCGGTTTTGATCTATGATCTCAACGAGACCGGCGAGCCCGGCGCGATCGCGGTGGTGGGATTGACCATGCTGCTGATAACCTTCGCCGTGATCGGCGCCGCCTATGCGCTGCCGCGCTCGAGCTTGCCGCTGCAGGATAACCCCGGTTGAGGAGAGACGATGCCGTTCAAGCCCGCCTCCGATGCGCTGAAGCGCTTCACCGTGATCGACCTCACGCGCGTGCGCGCCGGGCCCACGTGCGTGCGCCAGCTCGCGGATTGGGGTGCCAATGTGATCAAGGTCGAGATGCCCGAGACCGCCGGCGAGAGCATGGGCGGACCGCGCGATGGCTCGGATTTCCTGAACCTGCACCGCAATAAACGCAGCATGACCTTGGATCTCAAGAAGCCCGAGGGCGTCGAGATCCTGAAGCGGCTGGTCGAGCGGGCTGATGTCCTGGTCGAGAATTACCGGCCGGACGTGAAGCACCGGCTCGGCATCGATTACGAGACGCTGCGCAAGCTCAACCCGCGCCTGGTCTACGGCTCCATTTCCGGCTTCGGCCAGGATGGTCCCTATCGCGAGCGGCCCGGCTTCGATCAGGTGGCACAGGGCATGGGCGGCCTCATGTCGATCACGGGAATGCCGGGGCAGGGGCCGATGCGGGTCGGCATCCCCATCGCCGATCTCACCGGCGGGATTTTTTGCGCGATGGGCATCCTGGTGGCGCTGCTGGAGCGCGAGGTCTCCGGCGAGGGGCAATGGGTGCAGAGCTCGCTCCTGCAGGCGCAGATCTTCATGCTGGATTTCCAGGCCGCGCGCTGGCTGGTCGACCACGAGGTGCCGCCCCAGGCCGGCAACAACCACCCCACCAGCATTCCCACCGGCGTGTTCCCGACCAGCGACGGCCACATCAACATCGCCGCGGCCGGCGGTCACATGTGGATCCGCTTCTGCGAAGCCATGGAGGCGCCGCAGTTCCTCAAGAACCCCGATTACGCCACCTCCGAGAGCCGCTCCAAGAACCGCGACCGGCTCAACGGCGAGATTTCCGAGATCACGCGCAAGCGCTCGAGCGCGGACTGGGTCGCGCGCCTCAACAAGGCCGGCGTGCCCTCGGGTCCGATCTATGCCATGAACGAGGTCTTCGATGATCCGCAGGTGAAGCACCTCCAGATGGTCGAGCGCCTCGAGACCCATCTGCGCGGACCCATCGATCTCACGGGCCAGCCGATGAAGCTCAGCCGGACGCCGAGCCACCTGGTGGTGGAGCCGCCGGCCGCGGGCCAGCACACCGACGAGATCCTCGGCGAGCTCGGCTACGACGCTGCCGCCATCAAGGCACTGCGAGAGCGCGGCGCGGTCTGAGCCCGCGCGCACATTGACAAAGGACGGAGCTGAGGATGATCACGAACAAGATGCTGATGACCAAGGATGGCGCCATCGGGCGCATGGTGTTCAACAACCCCGCGCGGCACAACGCGGTCTCGCTGGCGATGTGGGAGGGCGCGGAGACCATCATCGACAACTTCGCGCGCGATCCGGCCATTCGCGTCATCGTGGTCTCCGGCGCCGGCGGCAAGGCGTTCGTGTCGGGCGCGGACATCTCGAAGTTCGAGAGCGAGCGGGCGAGCGAGGAGGCGGTCAAGCACTACAACGTCACGACGGACCGGTTCCACACCAAGCTCGCCGCTCTCACCAAGCCGACCATCGCGATGATCCGCGGCTATTGCATCGGCGGCGGCGTCAGCCTCGCCACCGGCTGCGATCTGCGCATCTGCTCCGACAATTCGCGCTTCGGCATCCCCGCGGCCCGCCTCGGCCTCGGCTACGGCCACAAGGGCATTCGCAAGCTCATGGACCTGGTCGGTCCCGCCAGCGCAAAGGAGCTGTTCTTCACGGCGAAGCAATTCACCGCGCAGCAGGCGCTGATCATGGGCCTGGTGAACCAGGTGGTGCCGGAGGGCGAGCTCGAGGCCTTTGTCGACGATTACGCCAGGGCGATCGCCGACAATGCGCCGCTCACGGTGATGCAAGTGAAGCGCACGGTCGGCGAGCTATTGAAGGATCCCGCGGAGCGCGATATCGCGCTCACCGACCGGCTGGTCGCGGACTGCTTCGGCAGCGAGGATTACATCGAGGGCCGCCGCGCCTTCATGGAGAAGCGCAAGGCGGAATTCAGGGGCCGCTGATCTCCACGCGTACCTCGATCTCGTCGTAGCGCCTGGCGCGATAGTAGGCGAGCGAGGCCAGCCAGCTCACCACGAAGAGCCCGATGATGGCGTAGCCGAGCGCGCCCCAATTGTCATTGAGATCGCCGATCAGTTCCCAGAAGGCACCCTGCAGATTGAACTGGTCGGCGACCAACCCGAGCATCTCGATCCCACCGATGACCACGGCGACGACGATGGAGACCAGCGTGATGGTCAGGTTGTAAAACAGCTTGCGGAGCGGCTTCGTGAAGGCCCAGCCGTAAGCACCCACCATCAGCACGCTGTCCGTGGTGTCCACGAGCGACATGCCCGCGGTAAAGAGTGCCGGAAACACCAGGATGAGGGAAAGCGAAAGGCCCTCGGAGGCCTGGGCCGCGGAGATGCCGAACAGGCCTACTTCGGTCACGGTGTCGAAGCCCAGCCCGAACAGCAATCCGATGGGAAGCAGGTGCCAGCTTCGGCTCACCATGCGGAATAGCGGGCGAAACAGCCGCGCCAACAGGCCTTGGCCGCTCAAGAGAAGGTTCAGGTCCTCCTCGACCAAGCGAGCGCCGCGCTTCACGGAGCGGAACGTGCGGTAGACTGAGCAGAAAATCCGGACGTTGATCGCGGCGATCGCGAACAGGAAGAACGTCGAAGCGCAGGTGGCGAGGATCGCGCCGACGGACTTGAGAGTGTCGAATCTTGATTCCACCGTCGCCGCCGCCACGGCGATCGCCGCGGACATCGCGAGTACGATTGTGGAATGGCCGATGGAGAAGAAAAAGCCGGCGGAGATCGGGCGCTTGCCCTCCTGCATCAGTTTCCGCGTAACGTTATCGATGGCCGCGATATGATCGGCATCGACCGCATGCCGCAGGCCGAAGGTGTAGGCCAGCGCCGCGGTCCCCAGCAGCACTGGGTGTTCGCGCAGTACCGCAAGCGCCCAGGCCCAAACCGCCAAATTTGCGCCGATGAGCAAGACATAAAGGCCGACAACCCGGCGCAGCAGGTGTCCGGCGCCGTCATTCAGAATGTTGGATAGATAGTTGCGCATGTTCGATGCCCCTCGCACCTCGTTGACGCGAAGCGGAGAGCGCATGCGACGGCACGATCGGGAGACTCCTGGGTGGTCCTCATCGGCCTGCCCCGCCCGACGCCTGCGTCCCGCTTGCGATGGCAGGTCTCCTGGCTCGCGGGTCGCCGCCCATTGCCGACCTTCCCGGTTTCCCAGTGGTCGAGTTGGCAACAGGCTCGCCGCCTAAAGTTGCGGGGGCAGCCACGGCATTGGCCCCGGTCGGGGCCGCACCGCGTTCCCTTTTGATCCCCTGGAACTGGTCCGTCGGGGAACCATCGCGGGCTGACCATAGGCGGGCGCCTCAAAGCGTGTCAACGTAGGGCGGGCTCCCGGTGATGCCGCGGCCACTGGGATGGCGGGCCCGCTCCTTATCGCAGCGGAGGCTCTCGATGCGCAAACACGTCGTGGGGGCACTGATCCTCGCCGTCGCAGGCCTGGGCGGCCGGGTCGCCGGCGCGGAACCCGTCGACTTGCAGCTCATCCTGGCGGCCGACGTCTCGATCAGCGTCGACAACGAGGAATTTCAGCTGCAGCGCGAGGGTTATGCCGCCGCGATCACCAGCGGACCGGTCCTCGAGGCGATCAGAGCGGGACCGCACCACGCGATCGCCGTCAGCTTCATCGAATGGTCGGGTCCGTCCAAGCAGCGGGTGGTGGCGGATTGGACCGTGATCCGCGACGGCGAGATGGCGGCCGTCTTCGCCAACACCCTGCGCACGGCGCCGCGCTCCTTTGCGGACGCCACGGCGATCGGCTCCGCCATCGACTTCGCGATGCGGCAGTTCGAGCGCAGCGGAGTCGAGAGCGATCGCCGCATCATCGATGTCTCCGGCGACGGCGACAGCAACAGCGGCCGGCCCGTCGAATATGCGCGCGACGATGCCGTCAAGGCGAGGGTCACGATCAACGGCCTTGCGATCGTGAACGAGCATCCCTTGCCCGGCTTCATCGGGCATATCCAGCCCGTTGGCGGCATCGGCCACTACTATCGAACGCGCGTTGCCGGCGGCCCCGGGTCCTTCGCCTTCCAGATCGACAGCTTCGAGAGCTTCGCCGAGGCGATCGAACGCAAGCTGGTGGCGGAGATCGCGTCCCTGGAGGGCGAACATTCCGCCGCCTGGCGTTAATCAAGGGCCGAATTGATTTGTGCGGTGGAAATTGACTATTTTGGGGGCGAGGAGGGGATCGCCGCGTGATTCGCGCGTCCATGGGTGCTAGGCTGTTGAAAAGCAACAAACTATGCGAAGACGTAAACGGGGTAGGCGAGTTGGAGGGGGTTGATGTCTATCGATCAGACGGAAAAGGTCGCAAAGATCGATTCAGCAGGCGTTGAGAGCGATGTACTCGATATCATCGCCAAGCAGGCCAAGGTCGAGCGCGCCACGCTGACGCCCGGTACTGCGCTGGCCGAGCTCAACATCCAGTCGCTCGATCTGGTTGAGATCATCTTCGCGCTCGAGGACAAGTTCGACCTGGAGGTCCCCTACAACGCCAACGACCCCAGGTCCGCCGGTGTCTCATTCGAGAACGTGGGCGACGTGGTCGACGGAATCGCCAAGCTGATCGCCGAGCGCGATGCCCGCAAGACGGCGTAACCGTTCGCGGCGCCGCCTCCGGCGCCATCTTGCCCGTTGAGATCGAAGTCATGAACCGGGTGGTCATCACCGGACTCGGCGCGGTGTCCGCGCTGGGTCTCGACGTGCGCGCGCATTCCGAGGCCCTGCGGGCGGGACGCTGCGCGATCGGGCCGCTCACGACGATCGCGACCGAAGGACTGGTCACCAAGATCGGCGCCGAGGCGCACGGCTTCGATCCCAATGCTTATTTCGAGTCCGGCAAGCTGGCGCTGCTCGACCGCTGCGCGCAATTCGCGCTGGTGGCGGCGCGAGAGGCGCTCAACGGCAGCGGCCTCGGCTTTCGCGAAGGTCTGGGAGCCCGGACCGCGGTGGTGATCGGCGCCGGCGTGGGCGGCCAGCTGACGCTCGACGAGAATTATTACCGGGTCTACGCGCAAGGGGCGAAGCGCCTGCACCCCTTCACGATCCCGAAGCTGATGATCTCCGCGGCGGCGAGCCACATCACCATGGAGCACGGCATCACCGGGCCGTCCTTTACGGTCGCGAGCGCCTGCGCCTCGGCCAATCACGCGATCGGCATCGCCTTCCAGATGGTGCGCTCGGGCGCGGTCGAGGTCGCCGTGACCGGAGGCACCGAAGCCGCGATCACTTTTGGCACGATGAAGGGCTGGGACGCGCTGCGCGTGATGGCGCCGGACACCTGCCGGCCGTTCTCGCAGGACCGCAAAGGCATGGTGCTGGGCGAGGGTGCCGCCATCGTGGTGCTCGAAAGCCTGGAGCGGGCGCAGGCGCGGAACGCCGAGATCCTCGGAGAGATCGTGGGATTCGGCATGAGCTCCGATGCCGGCGACATCGTGCTGCCCTCGCCCGACGGCGCCGCCGCCGCGATGCGCGGCTGCCTCGCCGACGCCAGGCTCGCGCCGGAGGACATCGGTTACATCAACGCGCACGGCACCGGCACCGCCGCCAACGACGTCACGGAAACCAAGGCCATTCACATGGTGATGGGCGAGCATGCCAAACGGCTCGCGGTGTCCTCCACGAAATCGATGCATGGTCACGCTCTCGGGGCCGCCGGCGCGCTCGAGTTGGCGGCGACCGTCATCGCGCTCCGCGAAGGCTTCATCCCGCCGACGGCGAACTTCACCGCGCCCGATCCGCAGTGCGACCTCGACTATGTTCCGAACGAGGCGCGCAGCCAACGGGTCGCCGCGGCGATGTCCAATTCCTTCGCCTTCGGCGGGCAGAACGCCGTCCTGGCCCTGCGCCGCTGACCGCGCTTTGCGACCGCTTCAGGTAAGCACCCGGAACCGCGCGTCGCCGTCCCGCTCGACCTGGCGGACCAGATCCACCTCCCAGCTCAGGTATTCGCGCATCGCGGCTTCGCGGTCTATGGCGCGATCGTAGGGCCGATACCAGACGTCCTCGGGCGGGCACGTCATGTGCTCGGCGCCGGAGACCAGCGGGAGCCCGGCGGCGCGCCACGCCGCCGTGCCGCCCTCGAGCGCACGCGCGGGGATCTTCGTGAGCGCCGCGAGATCCAGCGCCGCGAGCTCCGCGATGCGTCCATCGGAGGATGTCACCGCGATCTGCCCGAGCGCCGGCAGTGTCGGCAGGACGGCCGCCAGCCGCGACCGGATCGCCCAGCGAGATCCTGGAATATGTCCGTCGCGATAGTGCAAGCTGCTGCCGAGATCGATCACAAGCGCCTCGCCGCGGTCGAGCAGCGCCTTCAGCTCCTTCGGCGCGATCGTGCTCGGACGCGCAGTCTTCACCGAGAGAACCTGGCGCCGCTCCGCGCCGGCCTCGAGCGTGGCGCCGGCGAGCGCCTTCGGCATCGCATAGACCTCGTCCCAGCCGAGCTGCAGCAGCCACGACGCCGTCATCAGCGAGCGGATCCCGTCGTCGTCGACGAGCACGAGGCACGCGTTGAGCGTCCCCACGTAAGCATCGGTCGCCTGCACCAGCTGGCCTCCCGGCGCCGAGCGCGAGCCCGCGAGATGGCCGGCCGCGTATTCCTCGGGACTGCGGACGTCGAAGACGTAGAGGCTTCGCTGATCCGCCTCCGCTCGAAACCGCGCGAGCCTCGCATCGTCGATGACGCGAACGCCCGCGCGAGCCGCCACCCCCTCCGCCGCCGCGCGCGCCTTCGCCAGACCCTGCAGCGTCGGAGGCGGCGGGCGCCGGGACGCGCCGTACTCGAGCTCCAGCCTCGCGAGGTGCCAGCCCATGGTGCCGTTGCGCAGCGCCATCACCTTGTGCGGGACGCCCGCGTTGATGAGCGACTGCGCGCCGATGATGCTGCGCGTGCGGCCCGCGCAGTTCACCACGACCAGAGTGTCCGAGGAGGGCGCCACGTCGTGCACGAACCGCACCAGCTCCGCGCCGGGACAGTCGACGCCGCCGGGGATGCTCATGGCGCGGTATTCGTCCATGGGTCGGCTGTCCAGGATCACCAGCTTCTCGCCGGCGTCGAGTTTTGCCTTCAGCTCCTGCGCGGACAAATTCGGCGTGCCGGTTTTGTGCTCGACGACCTCCCCGAAGGCCTTGCTGGGCACGTGGACGCCCGAGAACAACTCGTAGCCCGCATCCCGCCATGCGGCCACGCCGCCGGCGAGCACCGCGAGATTTCGGTAGCCGACGCGCATCATCAGCGCAGCCGCTCGCTCCGCGAGACCGTCGGCGTCATCGATCAGCACGATCCGCGTCGAGCGCCGCGGCACCAGCGCGGCGACATCGAGCTCCAGTCGGCTGAGCGGCAGGGGCGTCGCAAAGAGGAGATGGCTCCGCGCGAACACGCCCTCCTCGCGCACGTCGAGCAGCGCCAGCTCGCCGCCATCCCGCAGCATCGCCTTGACCTCCCGCGGCGACACGACGGGTGTCACGATATTCGGATTGGCCGGGAAGGCCCGGTAGGCGCCGCCCTCGGACGACGCGAAGCTGATGCGCTCGGGTAAATTCTCCAGACTCATGCCGTAGGCATGCAGGTGCAGCGCCGGCTCGGCGCTCACGACCTCGATGGTGTGGAAATCATCGGGCATCAGGGCGCAGGCGTTGCCGCGGCGGACCGTGAGCTCGCCCTTTCGCGCGAGGCGTCCGATGCCGGGCGTGGCACGGTTGTCGGTGCGATCGTAGAAGACGTTGTGCTCGTCGCCGTAGATGCCGGAAATGACCGCCCAGGTCGTGTGGTTGTGCGGCGGCTGTGCCTTGCCGGCACTGCCCGCGGACGCGTAGAGCGCGAAGCGGCGGTCATGCTCCTCGGAGAGACGATAGATCGCACCCTGAGACCCTTCGGGGATCGGGAAATGCTCGGGCGGAAAGAGCTCGGTGCGCTCGGCCAGCGCAATCACCACTGCCTTGATGCGCTCCAGGGCGTCGCGCGTGACGCCGCCTACCGCCTCCAGGCGCTTGATCTGCTCGACAGCCGACCCGACCGCCGCCGCGCGCTCGTCCATGGCCGATGACGTCATGGCTCTCCTCCAAATCATTAACCCGCGCAGTATACCGGCCTTCCGGCGTCAGACAAAAAAGCACTGTTGTGCAATGGCTTGCGGCGCTTTATGGATTAAAATCATTTAATTTGTACCGCCGTTCCCGATGAGCGCCTAATGCGTCAGGCGGCTTTGCCGCCCCGTCCGCTGAACCCCCTTGGCGGGCGGAGACCTCCTGGGTCTTCCCCCGCCTGCGTGTCTTCCCTCCAAAGCCGCAGGCGGGGTCCCAGCCTCTCCTCACCCCGATCGTTGCAAGCTGCGCATGGCTCACTCGGCTTGTGCGCGGTTGTCTCGACTGACGCCGACGCTTATTAGAGGGGCGCGGGTCCGCAACCAATCTCCCCTGAAATCCCAGAGCGAGTGCGCATGCCGAGCCAGCTCTTTACGCCGTTCACCTTGCGCGGCTTGACGCTGCCCAACCGCGTCGTGGTCGCGCCGATGTGCCAGTACAGCGCCGACGACGGCAGCGCCACCGATTGGCACATGATGCATCTCGGCAGCTTTGCGATTTCGGGCGCGGGCTTGCTGATGATCGAGGCGACGGCGGTCGAGCGGCCTGGCCGCATCACCCACACCTGCCTCGGTCTCTACTCCGACAGCAACGAGCTCGCGCTCGCGCACGTGCTCGCGGCCTGCCGGCGGCTCGGCAACACGCCGATCGGCATTCAGCTCGCCCATGCCGGCCGCAAGGCCTCGGCGCAGCCCCCGTGGGAAGGCGGGCGGTCTCTGAAGCCCGAGCAGGACAGCTGGCCCACGGTGGCGCCATCCGCCATCCCCCTGGATGCCGGCTGGCAGACGCCGCGGGAAGCGACGGAGGCCGACCTCGCGCGCATCCGAAATGCCTTCGTCGAGGCGACCCGCCGAGCGGAGCGTTTGGGTCTCGATCTCGTCGAGGCTCATTGCGCGCACGGCTATCTCCTGCATGAGTTCCTGTCGCCGCTCTCCAACAAGCGCACCGACCGCTATGGCGGCAGCGCGGAAAACCGCATGTGCTACCCGCTCGAGGTGCTGGAGGCGATGCGCGCGGCCTGGCCCCAGCAGAAGCCCTTGGGCATACGCATCTCCGCCACCGATTGGCTGGAGGACGGCTTCACCATCGAGGACGCGGTGGTTTTTGCGCGGGAAGTCAAGGCGCGCGGCGTCGATTATATCTGCGCCTCCAGCGGCGGCATCTCGCTCAAAGCCTCGATCCCCATTGGACCCGGCTATCAAGTGCCCCTGGCTCAGCGCATCCGCCGAGAGGCGGGGATCGCTACCCGCGCGGTCGGTCTGATCGCGGATCCGCACCAGGCCGAGCGCATCGTGAGCTCGGGCGAGGCGGATATGGTGGCGATGGCGCGCGCCTTCCTCGACGATCCCCGCTGGGTCTGGCATGCGGCCGAGACGCTGGGCGGGACCGCCTCATATCCCCCGCAATACGCGCGGGCGCGCGCGGATATTTGGCCCGGCGCCAAGATCGCTCGGCCGCATCCGGTGTCGCAGGCGATCGCCGCTCAGTGAGACTCAGCTCGGTGCCGTCGGCGCTTTCTCCCGCGCCCTGAGACACTCGTCGACGGCGCGCTCGAGATTGGCACCCTCGACGCCGCCCAGCACCGCGCCGCCGATGCCGCCGGCCAGCGCTCCCGTCCAGATCGCGGGGTTCGGATTGGCGAACAGCAGCGCGCCGATGATGGCACCGATGCCGGCGCCCACGGGCACGCCGATCAAAGCGCCCCGCGCGGCTTGCAGGACCGGCTGATCGCGATCCGCGTGGTCGCGGCACTCCAGCACCTCCTGGTCGCGGGCGGTGCCCTCCGTGACGGGCGTGCGCACCGGCGGCTGGCGCTCGGCACAAGCCGCGACCGAGATCGCGAGTGCAACGGCGAGGATGTGCCGCATCGTGACCCCTTCAGCGTGGCCTGTCGCCCGCCAAGGTAACGCGGTGCATCACGCGGCGATAGCCGTGATAGTCGTTGATCGGGTTGTGTTGCGCCGCTCGATTGTCCCAGAACGCGAGCGAGCCCGGACGCCAGCGGAAGCGGCAGGTGAACTCGGGTCTCGTCAGGTGGCGACACAGATAGCCCAACAGCGGCGCGCTCTCGGCCTCGCTCATGCCGCCGAAGCGCTGGGTATGCGCGACATTGACGTAGAGCGCCTTGCGTCCTGTCTCGGGATGCGTGCGCAGCACGGGATGCTCGGCCTCGAGCACGCGCTCGGCGCCCGCCTTTGGCGCCGAGCGAACTCGATCTTCCCTTGTCCGCGTTACATCCGCCTTGGCGGAGCTGTTGACCGCGGTCAGGCCATCGAGCATCGCGCGTAGGCCCTCCGAGAGGGTCTCGCAGGCGAGGTACATGTTGGCGAACAGCGTGTCGCCGCCCACGGGCGGGACCTCTCGCGCGAGCAGGAGAGTGCCCATGGGCGGAATCTCGAGATAGGTCGTGTCGGAATGCCAGATGCCGCCGAAGTTCACGCGCTCATGCTCGAGCTTCGCGACCTCGATGACGTCCGGATGGCCTTCGATCCCCTTGACGAAGGGATATTCGACCGGCGTGCCGAAATGCCGCGCGGCGGCTAGGAGTGCCTCCGGCGTCAGCTCCTGATCCCGAAAGAACAGCACGAGATAGTCGAGTAGCGCGCGCCGTAGCTTCGCGACCGTCTCGGCGCCGAGCGGTCGGCCGAGATCGACGCCCTCGACCTCGGCCCCGAGGGCGCCCGCGATCGGATTGACGCGGATTTCGTCAGACGGACGCAGCGGTGAGGAGCGGGCCGTCACCAACCCTGCGAGGGGACCGTGCGGGAGGCGGGGCTCTGCAGGAAGCGCTCTTGGATCGCTGGCGAGGGCCCGTAGTCGCCACGATTGCCCATACCGAACTGCAGCGTGGTGTTGCCGAACTTCAGGGTTCCCGAGTTATTGCCGCTGCCACCGTCCTTGAACTGAAAACGGCTGCCCGGGCTCGGGCTTTGACCGCTCTGGTCGAGATCGGTGCTGAACTTGCTCGAGGTGCCGTCGGCGTTCGTGTCGGGGTTGACGAATTGAAACGCGAAGGCGCCCGGGCTGCTCGCCAGAACGGCCGCCGCCACAACTGCCACGCCTAGTCCGTATTTCATAATGACCACCGCCCCTGGAATTTCCGGCTCTTATCCAGGATAGCTCAGGGCGTCCGATTTGCCAACCCAGCCAGGGGCTACTGCGCCCAGGGCGCGGCAAAAGCCATCAAACCGCGAGCTCCGCAAGCTGAGCCACCGATCTCGAGGCAGGAAAGGCCACCGTGACGGTGGTGCCGCGGCCGGGCGCGCTCGCGATGTCCAGCCGCCCCCCATGGAGCTCGACCAGGGTCTTGGTCAGCGGCAGTCCGAGCCCGGTGCCCTCATTCGTGCGGGATTGTGAGGACATCACCTGCTGAAACGGCTCGAGCGCGATCGCGATCTCGTCGGCGGACATGCCGATACCGGTGTCGGTCACCGCAATGCTGATCCCACCCTCGCGGTCGAGCCCGGTCGCAATCGAAACCCGGCCGCCCGCCTTGGTGAACTTGATGGCATTCGACAACAGGTTGAGGCCGATCTGGCGCAGCCGCGCCTCGTCGGCCAGGAGCACCGGCAGCTGCGCGTCGAAAGCCGTGTAGATGCGCACATTCGATTTGGCGGCCCGAGGCTTGAGCAGGCGGACGCAGCCCTGCATCACCAGCGCGGGATCCAGCCGCGCCTCATGCAGCAGCATCTGCCCCGCTTCCACCTTCGAGAGATCCAGGACGTCGTTGATCACCTGGAGCAGGTGCCGCCCGCTGCCATGGATGTCGCTGGCGTATTCGCGGTAGCGCGGGGCGGTCGGCCCAAAAGTCTCGAGCGCGATGACTTCCGCGAACCCGATGATCGCGCTCAAGGGCGTGCGCAACTCGTGGCTCATGTTGGCCAGGAACTCGGACTTTACCCGGCTGGCGGTCTCGACCTCGGCACGCGCACGCACGACCTCGCGGTTGGCCGTCTCGAGCCGGTGGTTCGCCAAGGCGAGCTCAGTGTTCGCCGTGGCAAGGCGGCTATGGCTGGCTTGGAGCTCTGCCGCCAGCCGGTCTCGCTCGCGGCGGAAAGCGAGAGCTTGCGCGATCGAGCGGTGCAGGCGCCGTCCCGCGACACTGCTCCCGGCGGCGAACAGCAGGAAGAGGGCCATCAGAGCCAGATGGGGCACACCGCCCGCCCACCAGGAAACGACTGCCAACGGCGCCGCCACGGGCCAAACCGCCGCCTCGATACCACGCAGGGGAGGGCAGGGCATCAGGGCGGCACCTGCCATCATCGCCAGTGCCGACGTATAGATGACGGTCTGGCTGGCGTTGCTGGCGCCCGCTGCGATGGCGATCGCCAACGCGCCCCAGGGGATCGCGATGGCGAGCGCCGTGAGGGTGAAACGGCTGAGCCAAGGACCGGAGGCTTCCGGACCGGGCGCGCGCGGCTGCGCTCGCAACAAAGCAAATCCGGCGCCGTGCGAGAGCGTCACCAGAGCAACCCAGGCCAGCACCAGCAGCGCCGGCAGGTCGAACCAAAGGACGACCGCGGTCAGGAGCGCCGCCACCGCGCTTGCGGTGAGGGGCCAGAGGCCGTCATAGAGCAATTCGGTTGCGTCCGAGCGAACGCCGGGATTGCCCCGGAGCTCTTGAGTGATGAAGACCATCGGCACTGTCCTGAGGTGAGGCTCGCGACTCCCCTTCTTGGGGAGAGCAATCCTACGAAGATTAAGGTAACCAAATCCTTAACGCCGCTGTGACACCGTCACTGGCCCACTCTAGACAATTGTACTGGTGCAGTTTTTTGGATGGTGTCGTTCGACGGCACAACCGGAGGAATGCCTGCAGGACAGCAGGTCTCTTAAGGACTCGGCCGTGAGCTCGCGCCGATCGGACTCGACTCCGGCAAGCGCTATGGGCCTGGCTTAGTGGCGAGATCCGGGGCCGCGGATGATCGTGACCCCCGACGGCGTCGTCCTGATAGTCGGCGGCTCATATCGCCCGAGCCGCCGCTCAACAGGCGGACCGGGGTCGTCACCCGCCACGCTTCCAGCGCCTAGGACGGGCAGGTCGGTTTGACCGGCCGGCCATCCCCAGCCGAAGTCACCGAACCCGAAGGGGAAGAAGCCGTCGGCAAACTCGCCGCGACGGCGGCGATCGAAACGCCGAAAATCGCGGAAGCGGTCACGATCCTCTCGCGCGAAGAAGCGGTCGCGGCGGGTGTCGAAGCGGTGCCCATTCAGCCCGCTGAACCCGATCCTCGATCGTCCGAAGCTTGATGACGCATGACCCGCGAAGGTTCCGCCGCCGATCGAACCGCCGCTCATGTCGCGCGCGTCCGCGGGCTTTGGGAGTTCGCCGGCTCCGATCGCGATCAGCAACCCCGCCAGCAGTGATACCGAGAGCCATCGGTGCGGCAAGTGCCAGTGGCTCGCGGCGCGCTGGCGCGGCCCGCTCTCAGTAGCCGCCGCCCCCTCCGCCTCCGTGCTCCGTCCGCGGTTGAGAACTGTCATGGGACGCTCCACCGGAATCTTGCCGTGGCACACTGTCGGTGCAGGCCGCAGCGACACCCACGAGGCCTGTAATGACCAGCAATGCCCGCCAAAAGTAGAGATCGCGCATATGGGGCTCCGAGACCGTCGTGCTGTCTTGGAGCCTCGAGCGTCGCGCTCAATTCGACGGATAACAACAGACGAATTCGTCAGGTTCATCACGAAGGGGTGAGAATGTCGTGAGCGTGACTGGTGCGATAACCGACCTTGAAGCGAGCTCAACTCCAGCCGTCCGGCGGATTGCGCCGTCCGGCTTGCGGGACCGAACCGGCACCGAACCGTCCGTGTCTCTCTGCCATCGCAAAGGGCGCGGTTCGCCGCGCCTGCAAGACGGATACGCCGGGCGGCCGGAGCACGAGCACGAGAGCCATGCCCGAGAGGAACCCTCCGACGTGCGCCCAGAACGCGACGCCGGCCTCGCCAGGTTGCATCGAGAGCGCGCTCAGCAGCTGAAGGGCGAACCAGATGCCCAGCAGAACGACGGCCGGCAAAGTGATGAGCCGAACGAAGATGATGATCCAGAGCAGCACGGCGACATTGGCACGCGGTTGCAAGACCAGATAGGCGCCCAGCACGCCCGCGATCGCTCCGCTGGCGCCGATCATCGGCACCTCGGCGGCGGGGTCGGTCAGAGCCTGTGTCAGCGCGGCCGCGATACCGCACAACAAATAGAGGAGCAGGAACCGCACCGGCCCGAGCGCGGATTCGACACCTTTCCCAAAAATCCAGAGGTAGAGCATGTTCCCGAGCAAATGCAGAATTCCGCCGTGCAGGAACATGCTGGTGATCAGCGTTACCGCCGGCGGGACGGCCTGCAAATGCGGCGGCAGCTCCGCGTAGCCGAACAGAACCGCCGGCACCATCCCATAGCTCAAACTGACCTCCTCCAAGGCCTGGGGGTCGAGATTGAGTTGCCAAAGGAAGACGATGGTGCAAGCGGCGATGAGCCCCGCGGCGACCACCGGCGGCCGGATCTTCGGACTATCGTCGTAAAGCGGCAGAGCCAGCATCGCCGAAGTCCTTGAAAGGGTTCAATCGAACGCAGCGACTGCGCGCAAATTTTCACAAATATGAGCGAATTGCGTGACAAATGCGCGCCGAAGGCTCGCCGGATTCATCAGATGGCAAGGAGGGACGCAGTGTCATGGCAGTCACACCGCGCCCGCAGCCGCCTGCGCAACCTCGAACCGCTGGGCCAACCATGCCAAGCCCCGAACGAAAAGCAACACTGCCGCCATCCGATCGCGCCGCCGCAAGGCCGACCGCGCCTGCCCCGGAAAGTCTTGCCCGCCACGTGCGCGTGGTCGGCTCGGTCGCGCGTCCAGTCGAGCAGGATCCGCGTCCGCCGCAGCTTGCCCCGCCCCCTGTGGTTTCCGGATCAGCCTCGCCAGAGTCGCCTGCGACCGATGACGCCGCAGAGCAGCGGAAGCAGGCGCTCGCGGCAGACCTCGAGGACATGATCGGCGGCATGCTTCGGACCACCCAATTTGCGGCGGCGGCGACGGTGAAAACGCGAAGCTGGACCCGTCCTGTGGTGGGCGAGGGGCCATCGCTGGCGCTTAAAGCAGGGACCGACGCAAGCGCCGTCACGCCGAACTCTCTGGTAGCCGATTTGGCGAGATCGGGCGCCGCTCCCGCCGCGGTCGCCGTCCAAGCCGGCGCGCCACGGCGCCGGTGGATCGACGCCGTCCTGGTGCTCGCATGCGTGCTCAGCGTCCTCTCGGCCGGCTATTTTACCTTGGCGCCCTAAAGGCCGCCCAGGAGAGCACGAATGATTTGCCCTCAATCCGGCGATCGCGAGCCACTCCGGCCGGTCGCGCCAATAATGCCTGCGCTTTCATAGGGTTGCGCGTGGCCCGATATCCGATCAATTTTTCAGCGTTTACGGTCGGTTAGCGATTTTTCGCCACTATCCCGAGCACTCCGGTGGAGTTCGGGAGCGGACATGTTCGGGCATCGCAGCTGGCGCAGCTTCCTCCGGTCCAAGGCCGGAGTGAATTTCTTGAGACTGCTCGGCTTCACCGCGGTGCTTGCCGTCGGCGTGGGCTACGGCGTCTACCAGTTCAGTCTCAGCGCCTTCACGACCAGCAAGAGCGAAGAGAAGGTCACCGCGCTCCAGCTGATCGATGCCTTCGTCACCACCTACTCGACCGAGCGAGCGAAATTCAGCGCGGCGGCAGCGCCGGTGCCAGCGACCTTCCGCGCGCACTCGATCGAACTCTTCAACAAGGCGCGGCTGGGCGATGACGCCCTGCGATTGGTCTGGGTCGGACGCTCAGGACGCGAGATCAAGACCGCCCCCACAGACGCGCAGATGGCCGACACCATCGAGGCGTTCGCGCGCGAGCCCGGCCTGAAGCCGCAATCGAGTTTCCTGCGCGTCGACAACCAGCTGGTGTTCCGGACAGTCTACCCCTCGATCGCGAGCCAGCAGAGTTGCGTCGACTGTCACAACAGCCAATTGGCGGCCGGCCAGCCGCAATGGCACCTCAACGAGGTCATGGGGGCCTTCTCGATCGACGTGCCCGCGGGCGCGTTCCTGCGGAATTCCTTGCTTTGGTCGATCGGCCTCGGGCTTGGCGTGTTCTTCGCGGTGTCCGGCATCGGCCTGCTGATCTCGGTGCTGCATTACGAGCAGATCGCGGAGCGCGAGGCCTCACAGGCTCGCCTGAAGGTCAGCGAGATGAGGTTCCGCGATTTTGCCGAGACCGCATCCGACTGGTTCTGGGAGCAGGACGAGACTCTGAGATTTGCCTATCTCTCCGATCCCGTAAGTGAATCGGGCCTGACGCCGCACAGCCATATCGGCAAGACGCGACGCGAGGTGGTCTTCGACGGCGTGAGCGAGCAGCAGTGGCACGAACACGACGCCGATCTTGCCGCGCGCCGGCCGTTCCAGGATTTCCGGTTTCAACGCAAGGCCGCGAACGGCGAGTTCCGGCACATCAGCGTCAGCGGCAAACCGTTCTTCGATGAAACCGGGCGCTTCTGCGGCTATCGCGGCACGGCACGAGACATCACGGCCGAGGTGGTGTCGGAGCGGGAGCTCGCGCGTCGCGTCGAGGAGCGCACGGCGGAGCTGAAGCACGCTCAGGAAGAGCTGCTGCGCAGCGAGCGGCTCTCCGTGCTGGGCCAGCTCACCGCGACGGTCGCTCACGAGCTGCGCAATCCCCTGAGCGCCATCCGCAACTCGGTTTATGCCATCAAGGAATTCGTCTCGGGCAAGGGTCTGGCGCTCGACCGGCCGCTGACGCGCATCGAGCGCAGTATCGCGCGCTGCGACGGCATCGTGACCGATCTCCTGGATTATGCGCGCAGCCGCCAGCTGCAAAGCACGGAGCAGGTCATGGATCAGTGGCTCGGCGAGGTCCTCGACGAGCAGAAACTGCCGAGCGACGTAAGGCTCTCGCGCGACCTCGCGGCACCCGGGGTGATCGCCGCGTTCGATCCCGAGCGGCTGCGGCGCGTGATGGTGAACCTGGTCGACAATGCGGTGCAATCTTTCCCGGACGGCGCGCCCAATGCGCGCGAGCTGGAGATCTCCGTTGCTACCCGGCAAAACGGCGACAGCATCGAGATTACGGTGAGCGATACCGGGCCCGGCATCGCGCCGGACATCCTGCCGCGGATCTTCGAGCCGCTCTACAGCACAAAAACCTTCGGCACCGGCCTCGGTCTGCCCACGGTCAAGCAGATCGTCGAGCAGCACGGCGGCGAGGTCGAGCTTTCGAGCGAGCTGGGCGTGGGGACGCGTGCCCTCGTGCGTCTGCCGCTACCCCGCAGCCAGGAGATCGCAGCATGAACCTGCGCGTGCTCATCGTCGATGACGATCAGGATCATGCGGAGAGCGTGGCCGACATCCTGGAGATGCGCGGCTATTCGGTCGAGCTCGCCGCCAGCGGAGAGCAGGGCATCGCCCGATTCCGCGCCAGCGATTTCCATGTCGTGCTGATGGACGTCAAGCTGCCCGGCATGAACGGCGTGGAGACCTTCGCCGAGTTCAAGCGGATCCGGCCCGATGCGCGCGTGCTCATGATGACCGGCTTCAGCGTCGAGGCGCTGGTGGCGGAAGCCGTGGGCAACGGCGCGCTCGGCGTGCTTTACAAGCCCTTCGAGATCTCGGAATTGCTCGCTACTCTCGAGCGCGTGAAACCGCGTGGCCTGGTGCTGGTCGCGGACGACGATCCCGATTTCGCGGGCTCCATCGAGCCGGTCCTGAAGCAGAGCGGCTATGTCGTGCAGATCGCCCGAAACGGCCAGGAAGCCCTGGAGAAGGCGTCGGCGCCCGGCATCACCTGCCTGGTGCTCGACCTGCGCATGCCCCTGTTGTCCGGGCTCGAGGTCTATCTGAAACTCAAGGAGACCGGCGCTCCGGTGCCGACCATTTTCGTCACCGGCTGCGCCGAGGAGCTCCCGGACGCAATTCGGCAGGTCAACGGTTTCGGTCAGGGACTGCTGATCAAGCCCTTCGACCCTGCCGACCTCCTGCGCGCGATGGAGGAGGCGGCGCTCCCGAAGCAGGCGGCACACGCTCATGCCCGATGACCTGATCCTCGGCAATGCACCCGGCATATTGATCGTCGACGACGATCGGGATTTCGCGGAATCGCTGGTCGACCTGCTCGTGGCGCAGGGCTATGAGACCCAGATCGCCGATCGGCCGGAGACCGCCATCGCCGCGGTCGCATCCAGCGACGTCGCGGTCGTGATGCTGGACATCCGCCTGGGCGTGACCTCGGGCGTCGATCTGATGTCGCGGCTGAAGGCGGAGCGGCCTGACCTGATCTGCGTCTTGATGACGGCTCACATCGACACGCAGACCGCGATCAAGGCGTTGCGGCAGGGCGCCTACGACTATTGCGACAAAGCCTGCGAGCCGAGCGAGATCTATGCGGTGCTGGAGCGTTGCTTCGAGCGCCGGCAGCTGCAAGACGAGCGCCGCAGCGCGCACGAGGCGTTGCGCCGGGCGAAAGAGGACGCCGAGGCGGCGCGCGGCCTCGCCGAGGCGGCAAGCCAGGCGAAGTCCGAGTTCCTCGCCACCATGAGCCACGAGCTTCGCACGCCGCTCAACGCGGTGATCGGGTTCTCCCAGATCATGATGACCGAGACCCTGGGCCCGATCGGCAGCACACAGTATCGAGACTATGCCAAGGACATCCACGACAGCGGCGTACACCTGCTCGAGATCATCAACGACATCCTCGACCTCTCGAAGGCGGAAGCGGGCAAGCTCGAGCTCGACGAGGATTGGGTCGATGTCGGAGACGCCGTGTCCGCGGCCTGCCGGCTCATCGGCCCGCGCGCCGAGCGGGCGCAGCTGAGCGTGGTCGAGCGGATACCCGCGAACCTGCCGCCGCTCTGGGCGGACGAGCGCAAGCTGAAGCAGATTCTGCTCAACCTGGTGTCCAACTCGGTCAAATTCACGCCGGCGGGCGGACGCGTCGAGGTGTCGGCCTCCATCGAGCCGGCCAACGGCCTCTCCATCCTCGTGCAAGACACGGGCATCGGCATCCCCTCCAGCGATCTGCAACGCGTGCTGGAGCCCTTCGTCCAGGTCGAGAACAGCTTGACCCGGAGCTATCAAGGCAGCGGACTGGGGCTGCCGCTCGCCGCCAAGATGACGGAGTTGCATGGCGGCAAGCTCTCGATCGCAAGCCAGCTCGGCCGCGGCACTCTGGTCCGCTTGGCGTTTCCGGCCGAGCGGATCGCGACGAAGACTGCCGCCGCTTCCTGAGGCTCGGATCCGGGGCGCCCAGCGAAGAAGCTGAGGCCCGCCGCCGGTTCTGCTAACCTTCCGGTTGCCAAGAAGCACCGGAGGACACCGCCATGAACCGCTTGGACGGCAAGATCGCCTTTATTTCGGGTGCCGCGCGCGGCATCGGAGCCGAGACCGCGCGTCTGATGGTGCAAGCGGGCGCCACGGTGGCGCTCGGCGACGTCACCGATGAGCGCGGCCGCGAGACCGTGCGCAGTCTCGAGGCGGCGGGGGGCCAGGCACTCTACGTCCACCTCGATGTCGCCCGCGAGGAGGACTGGAGCCACGCCATCGGTACTACGGTCGACCGGTTCGGCGGTCTCGACATTCTCGTCAACAACGCCGGTCTCCTCCTCGGCAAGGGGCTGGAGGACGCGACGCTCGCGGATTGGCACCGACTCTGCGGCGTCAATCTCACGGGCGTATTTCTCGGCACCAAAACGGCGCTGCCGGCGTTGCGCGCGCGCGGCGAGAGTAGCGCCCAGGGCAGCTCGATCATCAATCTGTCGTCGATCGCGGGCCTGGTCGGCTCGCAAATGGATCCGCTCTACTCCATGACCAAGGGTGGCGTGGTCGTGTTCACCAAGGCAAGCGCGCTCGAGTTCAGCCGCAAGGGCTACCGTGTCCGCGTGAACGCGGTGCACCCCGGCTTGATCGAGACCGACATGGGCATGCAAAGCATGGCCGCGCGGGCGCGCAACCTCGGCACCAACGATCTCGAGGCGACCCGCAAGCGCTTCCTCGACAATCACCCGATCGGCCGGCTGGGCGTGGCGGCCGACATCGCGAAAGGGATCGTGTTCCTTGCCTCCGACGACAGCGGCTTCATGACGGGATCGAGCCTGGTGATCGACGGCGGCTACACCGCGCAGTAATTCCTGAGTTCGAAAAGCGCGGCTGATTCAAGTCAGCCGCGGGCGGCGGCCGCAACCAGCCGCCGCCCGCCGGCTTCCGTTCTGAGGCTGCCTATTCGAAGGGGTGCCACTCGCCGTGGCTGTAATAGCCGCGATCGTCGTCCCGATCCTTTTGCCAGTGAAAGCGCTTGTCGTGCTCGTGCGACCTGCGCCAGTCGTCGCCGTAGAAGTGAACACCCAGCTCGCGCGGGTACGTGTTGTAGCGATGCCCCACGTGCCAGCACTCACCGTAGCTGTTGCACGCGACCTCGGCGGATGCGGTGGGGGTGGTCGCGACCATTCCACCAGCAGCCAGGACCGCGGCGAGCGCGCCCGTGCCGAGCAAGGTCTTCAAACGATGCATCAAAGCCTCCTGAGGGGCGGGGTGCCCTACCGTACTAAACAAACGAGTCCTGATGCGGTTGCGCCCGGCGATGATCGCGCGGCGGTTGCGGCTCTACTCCGCAAGTCCTTCTGCCTCAGGCAAATTCTCCGCTCTGCGGTTCGAGGTACCGGACTGCAGGCGGCTGGGACCGTGGCATTTTGCGGACTCATCGCCGTTCTTGGTGTGCCCGCCGTTGAGGAAACGATAGCTTGCATCGGTCGGTAGGGAAGTCGACATGGGCGAGGCTCGAGCACGAGGCATAATGACGAGTTTGGCGGGGGACCACCTCACCTCGGAGGATCGAGGCCAGCCTCTTCTCCTCGGCGACCAGCGGTACTTCCGGGACCTGCTCGAGGCGCTTCCGGTAGCGATCTACACGACGGATGCCTCCGGGCGCATCACCTTCTACAACCAGGCCGCCGTCGAGCTTGCGGGCCGCGCGCCGAGGCTCGGCAGCGATGAATGGTGCGTGACCTGGCGGCTCTACAAGCCCGACGGCACTCGGCTGCCTCACGACCAATGCCCGATGGCCGTTGCGCTTAGGGAGAACCGGGTGGTGCGGGGCGAGGAAGCCATCGCTGAGCGCCCCGATGGAACACGCGTCGCCTTCATGCCCTATCCGACGCCACTTCGGGATGGCGCGGGCAAACTCATCGGCGCGGTGAACCTGTTGGTGGACATCACCGAGGCGAAACGGGGCGAAGAGGAGCTGCGGCGGTTGTCCGAGCGGCTCGAGGACAGGGTCGCGGAGCGGACGATAGAGCTTTCGGACGCCTTGGCGAAACTGCAGCAGAGCGAGCGTCGGTTCCGGCTCCTGGTGCAGGGCGTCACCGACTACGCCATCTTCATGCTCGATCCCAGCGGCATCATCACCAATTGGAACACCGGGGCCGAGCGCATCAAGGGTTATTCCAGCGCGGAAATCATTGGAAAGCCGTTTTCCGTGTTCTATTCCGAAGAGGACCGGCGTGCCGGAGTGCCCGACCGCGCGCTGCTGAGAGCGCGGCATTCGGGGCGCTTCGAGGGCGAGGGATGGCGTATTCGCCAGGATGGCACGCGGTTTTGGGCGAATGTCATCATCGACGCCATCCACGATGAAAACGGCGCCCTCGTCGGCTTCGCCAAGGTGACCCGGGACATGACCGAGCGCCGCGAAATGGAGGAGCAGCTTCGCCATTTGCAGAAAATGGAGGCGATCGGCCAGCTGACGGGCGGGGTCGCGCACGACTTCAACAATCTGCTGACCGCGGTGATGGCGAACATCGATTTCATCAGTGTGGAAGCGGAGAAGCCGAGCCTTGCCAACGCAGAGCGCGTCAAGCGTCACGCGGCTGCGGCCATGCGGGCGGCCGCGCGAGGTGCGATGCTGACGCACCAGCTCCTGGCTTTCGCGCGCAAGCAGACGCTCACCCCCAAGCCCACGAATCTCAATGAGCTCTTGAGCGGGATGAGCGAGATGCTTTTGCGCACGCTCGGCGGCACGGTCCGGGTCGAGCTCGGTCTCGCCGAAAGTCTATGGCCCGCCTTGGTCGATCCCAACCAGATCGAGAGCGCGATCTTGAACTTGGCGATCAACGCGCGCGACGCCATGCCGGACGGCGGCAGCCTTAGCATCGAGACCGCCAATCGCCGGACCGGGTTCCTGAATCGCCGCCAGGGTCTCGAGCCCGGCGATTACGTCGTAGTCGCGGTCACCGACACCGGGACCGGCATGACCGAGGACGTGAAGGGCAAGGCCTTCGATCCGTTCTTCACCACCAAGGACGTCGGCAAGGGCTCGGGCCTGGGCCTATCGCAAGTCTACGGCATCGCCCGCCAATCCGGCGGCATCGCCGAGTTGGACAGCGCGGTGGGGCGCGGCACGACGGTCCGGATCTACCTGCCGAGAGCTCGGAGCGACGCGCGCCCGCGCACACTGCCCAGCGAGGGGCCCGCGGTCCAGTTCGACAATCCGGGAATTCGCG
>DATMMM010000220.1:0-14571 GCA_035569735.1 Allostellaceae bacterium
CGATCCAGGGCGGCGGCTTCTTCGTGGTCAACAACAATGCCCAGGGAGCCACCGCCAACGGCGCCTTCTCCTTTACGCGCGCGGGCTCCTTCACGGTGGATGCCAACGGCAATCTCAAGAACGGGGCGGGCCTCTATCTCCAAGGCCAGCAGCTGACGCCCGCGCAAGCGCAAGCGATCCAGGCCGGCAATGTCAATCAGCTGACGGCGAACTCCCTCATCTCTCTGCAGACGGTGAACGTCAACGGCCTCAGCGGCGCCGCGAGGCCGACCAGCACCGTCACGCTGGCGGCGAACCTGCCCGCGACCGACACCGCGAGCTCGCCCGCGCGCACGATGACCGTGCCCGTCTTCGACACCCTCGGCAACGAGCACAACTTGACGCTGAGCTTCACGCGCACGGCCACGGCGAACCAGTGGCAGGTCTCCGGCTCGGTCTCGGGCGCCGGCAGCAGCACGGTGACCATCGCGGGCGGCCAGAACATCGTGCAGTTCAATTCGGACGGCACGCTGAACGCCGCCGGCACCACCTTCTCGGGGGCGGGCGCGCTCAGCATCGCCTGGGATCCCGCGGTCACCGGCGCTACCTCGCCGCAGACGATCACCTTCAATCTCGGCACCAACGGCCAGGCGAACGGTCTCGGCCAATCCGGCGGACCCTTCTCGGTCGCGCGAATCGACCAGAATGGCCTGCGCTTCGGCAATTTCACCGGCGTCAGCATCGACACCAACGGCATCGTCACCGCGAGCTTCGACAACGGCGAGCGCCTGCCGATCTACATCATCCCGATCGCGACTTTCCCCGATCCGGACGGCCTCGCCTCGCAAACCGGCAACACCTATCTGCAAACCGACCGCTCCGGCGCCTTCCTGCTCCGGCAGTCGGGCTCGGGCTCCGCTGGCACCATCGCTCCCTCCTCGCTCGAGGGCTCGACCGTCGACATCGCGACCGAGTTCGCCAATCTGATCGTGACGCAGAGGGCCTATTCGGCGGACGCCAAGATCATCACCACCGCCGACCAGATGCTGCAGGAACTCATTAACGCGAAGCAGTAATTCCCTCCGAGCGCGCTGACCCCGCGGAAGCGGAACGAATTCGGTCACGGACCATCGTGTGCGGGCCTGCGCAGAGCGCGCAAGCCCGCGCGCAACTGCCCATTCCGATTGATGAATTTCGCCCGCTCGCGGCCGCCCTGCGCCTTAGCGGTTTTTTAAGCCGGCGACCGCAGAATTGCGGCGGTGCACGGGTCACACCGACACTCGAAACAGCGAGTCTACGCGACGCCCATGGACACAGTACATTTGATGGCCGCTTCCATCGACGATTTGCCGCCACCCAACACCAAGCGTTGGGTCATTCGCCGCAAGGCGGAGGTGGTGGCTGCCGTGCGCGGCGGCGTCATCAGCCTGGACGAGGCGTGCCGCCGCTACACGCTCTCGATCGAGGAATTCCTGACCTGGCAGCGCCTGATCGACAGCCACGGGCTCGCGGGCTTGCGCGTGACGCGCCTCCAGGACTACCGGGGCCACGAGCGCCCGCGCTGAGCTGCGGCCGGCAGAGCAAGGGCCGGCAAGAATTGCCGCCCGATAGGCAAAAAATTCCGAGGATTAACCACTCGTTCACGAGCGCGCCCTAGCTTTGCCCGCTGGCAAGACGTGAGGGGCGATCAATCGTGAATGGTCTGATGCAGAGCGTTGCGCGGCTCGGCGCGACACGCCTGGTGGCGATCGTCGGGGTGGCCGCCGCCATGGTGGCGTTCTTCGTGTTCCTGACCACGCGGATCGCCGCACCCGCGATGAGCCTGCTCTACGCCGACCTCGACCTCAAGGACAGCGCCCAGATCGTCCAGAAGCTCGACGCGCTGAGCGTGCCCTATCAGCTGCGCGGCGACGGCAATCAGATCCTCGTCCCCGCCGACCAGGTCGCGCGGCTGCGCATGGCAATGGCCGAGCAGGGCCTGCCGCGCGGCGGCTCCGTCGGCTACGAGCTCTTCGACAAGTCCGACGGTTTGGGCAGCTCGACCGCGGCCCAGGGCGTGAATCAGGTGCGCGCGCTCGAGGGCGAACTCGAGCGCACCATCGCCGGGCTGGGCCCGGTGCAGGCCGCCCGCGTTCATCTGGTGCTGCCGCGCCGCGACCTCTTCGCCCGCGATACCCAGGAAGCCAGCGCCGCGGTCGTGGTGAAGCTGCGCGGCGCCGAGCGCCTGAGCAAAGGCCAGGTGGCCGCGATCCAGCAGGTGGTGGCCTCCGCGGTGGCGACGTTGAAGCCGGGCCGGGTCTCGGTGGTCGATGGTGCCGGCACGCTCTTGGCGCGCGGCGACGGCCAGGACGCCACTGCCGCCTCGGGCCTCGGCGCCAGCGAGTTCCAGGCGGATTACGAGACCCGGGTCTCGCGCAACGTCGAGGACATGCTCGAGCGCTCCCTGGGTCCCGGCAAGGCGCGGGTCGACGTGCGCGCGGACATGGATTTCGACCGCATCACCACCAGCTCCGAGAGCTTCGATCCCGACGGCCAGGTCGTGCGCTCGACCCAGAGCGTGACCCAGAGCGACGACAGCACCAACAACGGCGGCGATCAGCCGGTGACGGTCACCAACAATCTACCGAACGGGCAGGCCACGGTGGCCGCCGCGAACAACGGCAGCCGGAGCAAGACCGCGCGCAACGAGGAGACGGTCAACTACGAGATCTCCAAGACCACGCGAAGCCAGGTGCGCGAGGCCGGCGAGGTGAAGCGCCTCTCGGTCGCGGTGCTGGTGGACGGCACCTACACGGCGAAGCCCGACGGCACCAAGCAATATGCGCCGCGCACGCCCGAGGAGCTGAAGCAGCTAATGTCGCTGGTGCGCTCGGCGATCGGCTACAACGAGAAGCGCGGCGATACCGTCGAGGTGGTCAACCTGAAATTCGCGATGCCCGAGGAGCCGGCGACGGCGGCGGCGCCCGGCGGCTTGCTGGGATTCGACAAGGCCGACCTCTTCCGCGCGGGCGAGACGATGACGCTCGCCGTGGTGGCGCTCCTGGTGATCCTGCTGGTGGTGCGCCCGCTGGTCTTCAAGCTGCTCGAGGGCGGCCCCGCTCCCCTCGCCGCCGGGGCGGCCGGGCTGCTGCCGGATCCCGGGCTGGCGGCGCATCCGCAGCTGCCACCGCCCGCGGGAATGTCGGCGGCGCAGGCCGCGCAGTTGCCGGTGCCGCGCCAAGCCCTCCCCGAGACGATGATCGACATCGGCCAGGTCGACGGCCGCGTCGCCGCCTCCAGCATCAAGAAGATCGGCGAGATCGTCGAGAAGCACCCGGAAGAGGCCGTCGCCATCGTGCGCAGCTGGATGTACCAGGCCACGTGAGCGGATCCGATCACATGACCACGGCAGGCCGCGACCATGCGCGTTCGTGAGGATTTTCGCTCGCTCACCGGCCCGGAGAAGGCCGCGATGCTGATGCTCGCACTCGGCGAGGAGCATACCTCGCGGCTGTTCGCGCTGATGGACGACGAGGAGATCAAGGAGATCTCCCAGACCATGGCGAACCTCGGCACGATGAGCTCCAGCATCGTGGAGCGGCTCTTCATCGAGTTCGCCGACCATATATCCGCGACCGGCTCGCTCGTCGGCACCTACGAGAGCACCGAGCGCCTGCTGCAGAAGGTGCTCGGCGGCGAGCGCGTCAACTCGATCATGGAAGAGATCCGCGGTCCCGCCGGCCGCACCATGTGGGACAAGTTCGGCAACGTGAACGAGGTCGTGCTCGCGAACTACCTGAAGAACGAGTATCCGCAGACGGTCGCGGTGGTGCTCTCCAAGATCAAGGCCGAGCACGCCGGCCGCGTGCTGAGCCAGCTGCCCGAGAGCTTCGCGATGGAAGTGATCATGCGCATGCTGCGCATGGAGGCGGTGCAGAAGGAAGTCCTCGACGGCGTCGAGCGGACGCTCAGGACCGAGTTCTTCTCGAGCCTCGCGCGCACCAACCGCCGGGACTCGCACGAGCTCATCGCCGAGATCTTCAACAGCCTCGACCGCAACACGGAGAACCGCTTCATCACCGCGCTCGAGGAGCGCAACCGCGAGTCCGCCGAGCGGATCAAGGCGCTCATGTTCACCTTCGAGGACCTCGCCAAGCTCGACTCCAAGGCGATCCAGACCATCCTGCGCAACGCCGACAAGCAGAAGATCCCGTTGGCGCTCAAGGGCGCCTCCGAGGCGGTGCGCGAGCTGTTCTTCGGCAACATGTCCGAGCGCGCCGGCAAGATCCTCAAGGAGGACATGCAAGCCATGGGGCCGGTGCGCCTCAAGGACGTCGAGGAGGCGCAGAGCTACCTGGTGACGCTCGCCAAGGACCTGGCCTCGCGCGGCGAGATCGTGGTCTCCGACGGCGGCGCCGAAGACCAGCTGGTGTACTGATCGCATGGCCGCTCCCCGCAAATATCTGTTCGACCTCTCCTTCGACCAGCCTCAGGGGCCGGTCGCGGTGCGCTTCGCGCGCACTCCCCCGGAGCCCAGCTTCACGCGCGCGGAGCTCGACGCCGCCGCAGCCGCCGCGCGCGAGGAAGGCCATCAGGCGGGATTGGCCGAAGCCTCCGGCGCCATCGAGGCGCGGCTCGCCGACGCCACCCAGGCGCTCGCATCCGACCTCGCCTCCCTCATCGCCCGCGCGGACGAGATCGGACGCGAGACCGAGACGAGCGCGGTCGAGCTCTTGCGCCTGGTGACCGCCAAGGCGGTTCCGGCGCTCGCCCGCAAGGCGCCGGTTCCCGAGCTCGAGGCGATGGTGATCGATTGCCTGCGCGAGGCCGCCGAGGAGCCGCGCATCGTGCTGCGCGTGGCACCCGATCTCTTCGATCCCATGCGCGAGCGGCTCGACGCCATCGCGCAAAGCCACGGCTTCGCCGGCAAGTTCGTGCTGCTGGCGGACGAATCGATCGGCCCCTCCGACGGCCGCCTGGAATGGGCGGACGGCGGCGCCGAGCGCAACGCCGCCCGTCTCGCGCGCGAGCTCGACGCCGCTCTCGAGCGCGCGCTCCTGAACCCGATTTCCGCACCCGAGCCCTCCAGAGAGGAGCCCCATCATGACTGAGCCCAACAACCTGCAGCTCGCCGAGCTCGACGCGGAGGCGCCGGCAGCCGCGGAAGCGCGGCCGCAGAACGCCAAGGAGCTCGAGGCGGTCTACGACATCCCCGTGCAGATCTCCGCCGTGCTCGGCCGCGCCACCATGCAGGTAAGCCAACTCCTGAAGCTCGGACGCGGCGCCGTGGTGGAGCTCGACCGCAAGGTCGGCGAGGCCATCGACATCTACGTCAACAACCGCCTGGTCGCGCGCGGCGAGGTCGTGGTGGTCGACGAGCGGCTGGGCGTCACCATGACCGAGATCGTCAAAGCCGACCGCAACTGAGCTCGCGCCTCCAGACCAAGGATTGATTGACCGATGCGCCTTTTGATCATCGGCCCGCTCGAGGGCTACATCAGCACTGCCGGCAAGATCGCGCTCGCGCGCGGCGCCACCGTGGCGCATGTCGACGATATCGATCGCGGCCTCGCGGCGCTGCGCGCGGGTCAGGGCGCCGATCTCATCATGCTCGACATCAAGCTCGACGTCCGCCGCCTGGTCGAGAGCTTGAAGCAGGAGCGCTTCGCGGTTCCGGTGGTCGCCTGCGGCATTGGTACCGACGCGGACGCCGCCGTGCGCGCGATCAAGGCGGGCGCCAAGGAATATATCCCGCTGCCCCCCGACGCCGAGCTCATCGCGGCCGTGCTGGAGGCGGTGGCGCAGGAGAGCTACGCGCTCTTGTTCCGCGATCCCGCCATGGAGCACACCGTGGGGCTCGCCGAGCAGGTAGCGCCCTCGGACGCGAGCGTGCTGATCACCGGCGAGAGCGGCACCGGCAAGGAGGTGCTGGCCCGCTTCATCCACCGCAAGAGCCGGCGCGGCAAGCACAGCTTCATCTCGGTCAACTGCGCCGCGATCCCCGAGAACCTGCTGGAGTCCGAGCTCTTCGGCCACGAGAAGGGCTCGTTCACCGGCGCGATCGCCCGCCGTATCGGCAAGTTCGAGGAGGCGAACGGCAGCACGCTGCTGCTCGACGAGATCAGCGAGATGCACCCGCGCCTCCAGGCTAAGCTGCTGCGGGCGGTGCAGGAGCGCGAGATCGACCGCGTCGGCGGCATGCAGCCGATCAAGATCGACATCCGCCTGATCGCCACCTCCAACCGCGACCTCGAGGCCGAGGTCCGCAAGGGCAATTTCCGCGAGGATCTGTTCTTCCGCCTGAACGTCATGCATCTCCAGGTCCCGGCGCTGCGCGAGCGGCCGAAGGACGTGGAGCTGCTCGCGGAATACTTCATCAAGAAATACGCCGAGACCAACGGCCTGCCGTTCCGGCCGCTGATGCCGGACGTGCGCGAGAAGCTGATCCGGCATCCCTGGCGCGGCAACGTGCGCGAGCTCGAGAACACCATGCATCGCGCGGTGCTGCTGGCACGCGGGCCCACGATCGGGCCGGAGTCGGTGATGCTCTCCAACCTGATGGTGGGCGACGGCGATGCCGGAAACGCCGCGCTCGCGAGCAAACTCGGCCTCGTCGGCCGCACGGTCGCCGACGTCGAGCGCGACCTCATCCTGGAGACGCTCAATCATTGCCTCGGCAACCGCACGCATGCCGCCAACGTGCTCGGCATCTCCATCCGCACGCTCCGCAACAAGCTGCAGCAATACCGCCAGGAAGGTGTGAGCGTGCCGCTGCCCGGCGAGCCCGAGCGCGCGAGCGCCTGAAGCATCGCCGTCCGCGCAAATGACTTCGACATATCGATCGCTGCCGCACCCCCTCGCCTTCTCTTCCTACTCCTCTCCGCCCTCGGGGGCGGAGAGGCGGGGTGAGGTGGGGGAATCTCGGCTGATCGGGCATGGCGCAGGCAACCCGACGCACGCGACGCGTTCGGCGCCCAGTGAATCCTCTACATTCCTGCCGCACTGCCCCACCTCACCTATCCTCTCCGCCCCTGAGGGGCGGAGAGGGAGAGATCGAGCTGCGGGTTTGTCTGGCCGCGTCGATAGGCACGGCGCATGACCGACGTCGCTGTCGCCCCTTCCGCCAGCGACATCCTCGGCCGGATCGGCACTGCCTTGCGCCGCGGCGAGATCGCGCTGGCGCTCGGCGTGGTGGCGATCCTGGTCGTGCTCATCCTGCCGATGCCGACCTGGCTGCTCGACGCCAGCCTGGCGCTCTCGATCACCTTCTCGGTGCTGATCCTGATGGTGTCGCTGTTCATCCAGCGGCCGCTCGAGTTCTCCACGTTCCCGACCGTGCTGCTGATCTCGACCATGCTGCGGCTCGCGCTCAACCTCGCCTCGACCCGGCTGGTGCTGAGCCACGGCCACGAGGGCACCGCCGCCGCCGGCAAGGTGATTCAGGCCTTCGGCGGCTTCGTGATGAGCGGCAATTTCGTGATCGGCGTGATCGTGTTCATGATCCTGGTGGTGGTGAACTTCGTGGTCATCACCAAGGGCTCCGGCCGCATCGCCGAGGTCGCCGCGCGCTTCAGCCTCGACAGCATGCCGGGCAAGCAGATGGCGATCGACGCCGACATGTCGGCGGGCCTGATCGACGAGGCGACCGCGCGCAAGCGGCGCTCGCAGCTCGAGGACGAGAGCAATTTCTTCGGCGCCATGGACGGCGCCTCCAAGTTCGTGCGCGGCGACGCGGTGGCGGGCCTCATCATCACCGTCATCAACATCGTCGCGGGCATCGTGATCGGCGTGGCGCAGAAGGGCCTGAGCTTCAGCGCCGCGAGCCAGACCTACACCGTGCTCACCGTGGGCGACGGGTTGGTGACGCAGATCCCCGCGCTCATCGTCTCGACCGCCGCGGGCATGCTGGTCTCCAAGGCCGGCATCGCCGGCTCGGCGGACAAGGCGCTCTTCGGCCAGCTCAGCGCTTATCCGTCCGCGCTCGGCCTCGCCTCCTTCCTGACGCTGTCGCTCGCGATCCTGCCGGGCATCCCGATGGTGCCCTTCCTGGGGCTCTCGGTGCTGACGGGCACCGCGGCCTGGCACCTCTCTCAGAAGAAGGAGAAGACCGCCCGCGAGGAGGCCGCCAAGGCGACCGCCATCGCGGCCCCTCCCAAGGAAGAGCCGATCCAGGCCGCGATGCAGATCGACCAGATCCGGCTGGAGCTCGGCTACGGGCTCTTGGCGCTCATCAACAACGACCACGGTCCCAAGCTCACGGACCAGGTGCGCTCGCTGCGCCGGCAGATCGCCACCGACATGGGCTTCGTGATGCCCTCGGTGCGCATCCAGGACAATCTGCAGCTCTCCGCCAACACCTACGTGATCCGCGTCAAGGAGATCGAGGTCGGGCGCGGCGATCTCCGGCCGAACATGCTGCTGGTGATGGATCCCCGGGGACAGCCGATGAGCCTGCCGGGCGAGGCCACCACCGAGCCCACCTTCGGCCTGCCCGCGCTCTGGACCGCCGAGAGCAACCGCGAGGAGGCGACCTTCCGCGGCTACACCGTGGTCGAGCCGCAGACCGTGGTGACCACGCATCTGACCGAGGTGGTCAAGGACGCGATGGCGGAGCTGCTTTCCTACGCCGAGACGCAGAAGCTCCTGGACGAGCTCGACAAGAGCCACCAGAAGCTGATCGCCGACATGGTGCCGAGCCAGATCTCGACCGGCGGCATCCAGCGCGTGCTGCAGAACCTGCTGGCCGAGCGGATCTCGGTGCGCGATCTCCCGACCATCCTCGAGGGCATCTCCGAGGCCTGCGGCTACAGCCGCAACGTCAGCGTGATCACCGAGCACGTGCGCGCGCGGCTCGCGCGCCAGATCAGCGACAGCCACACCAGCGAGAGCGGCTTCATCCCGCTGCTCACGCTGTCGCCGCAATGGGAGCAGGCCTTCGCCGAGGCGATCGTGGGCCAAGGCGACGACAAGCACCTCTCCATGCCGCCGAGCCGGCTTCAGGAGTTCATCACCAGCGTGCGCCAGATCTTCGAGCGGCACGCGATGGCCGGCGAGATGCCGGTGCTGCTGACCAGCCCGGGAATCCGCCCCTACGTGCGCTCGATCGTCGAGCGCTTCCGTCCGATGACCGTGATCATGTCGCAGAACGAGATCCACCCCAAGGCGCGCATCCGCACGCTCGGGCAGATCTAGAGCGCCCGCGGAGACCGCCCCCATGCGCCTGCGCAACTTCACCGCCCCTTCCATGCACGAAGCGATCGCGCTGGTGCGCGAGGAGCTCGGGCCCGAGGCGATCATCGTCTCGACCGAGGACGACGACGGCGCCGTGCGCGTCACGGCGGCGCTCGAGGAGGCGGAGCCGCGCCCACAGCGCGCCTCCGACACCGACGTCACGGACCAGCTCAGCGAGGCGCTCGCCGCCAACGGCGTTCCGGGCGGGCTGTCGGAGAAGCTGCTGATGGCCTCGCTCACCTTCGAGGCCGACGATGTGCTGGTGGCGCTCTCGGGCGCGCTCGCCGCGGTCTACTCCTTCGCGCCGGTCGCCGATCAGGGCCGCTCGCGCCCGCTGATGCTGGTGGGGCCGCCCGGCGCCGGCAAGACCATGGCGGTGGCGAAGCTCGCGGCGCGCGCGGTGATGGCGAAGCGCCCGGTCAACCTCGTCACATCCGACACCGTGCGCGCGGGCGCCATCGAGCAACTGGCGGCGGTGGCGCGCGTCCTCGGCGTCGAGCTCAATACGGCGGACAGCGCGGCGCGTCTCGCCTCGCTGCTGCTCAAAGCCGCGCCCGACGCGGTCACGCTCATCGACAGCTCCGGCGTCAATCCCTACAGCACCGCCGACCGCCGGGAGCTCACGGCGCTGCTCGCCGCCGCCGGCGCCGAGCCCATCCTGGTGATGCCCGCCGGCGGCGACGCGCTCGACGCCATCGACCAGGCCCGCATCTTCCGCGACCTCGGCTGCTCCCGCATGGCGGTGACGCGGCTCGACCTCACGCAGCGGCTGGGCAGCGTGCTCGCCGCCGCGGACGCCGCACGGCTCGGCTTCGCCGAGGCGGGCGTCGCCCCGGAGATATCCAACGGCATGATCCCCTTCAACCCCGTGGTGCTCGCGCGGCGACTGATCGCGCAGACGACGCTGAGCCCGCAGCAGACGATTCAGAAGCGAGGCGCTTCATGAGCGTGAACCCCGTCGTGGCCTTTCCCGCCGCCCAGACCCTGAAGCGCAACATCCTCGCGGTCGCCTCCGGCAAGGGCGGCGTCGGCAAGACCTGGCTCTCGATCACGCTCGTGCACGCGCTCGCGCGCGCGGGCTTCCGCTCGCTGCTGTTCGACGGCGACCTCGGGCTCGCCAACGTCGACGTGCAGCTCGGCGTCACGCCCGAGCGCGACCTCGCCAGCGTGATCGCAGGACAGATCTCGCTCGACCGGGCCGTGACCCGCTGCGCCGCCGGCTTCGACATCATCGCGGGCCGCTCCGGGTCCGGCAGTCTCGCGACCTTGCCGGCGAACCGGCTGTTGAGCCTGCGCAGCGATCTCCAGACTTTCGCGCAAGCCTACGACTGGGCGGTGCTCGACTTGGGCGCCGGCATCGAGCGCACCGTGCGCCTGCTCGCGGCGCAGTCGCGCGCCTGCCTGGTGGTCACCACCGACGAGCCGACCGCGATCACCGACGCCTATGCCTTCATCAAGGTGACCGCGATGGAGCGGCTCGCCGACAACATCCAGATCGTCGTCAACATGGCGGCCAATCAGCGCGAGGGCGAGCGCACCTACCAGACGCTGCTGCGTGCCTGCCGCGAGTTCCTGAAGCTCGAGCCCAAGCTCGCGGGCGTGATCCGCCGCGACGACCACGTCAAGGACAGCATCCGCCGCCAGTCCTCGATCCTGACGCGCCACCCGACCTGCGAAGCCGCCGCCGACGTCGAAGCGATCGCCAACCGCCTCGCGGGCTCGGTCTAGCTCGCGAGGAATGGAGGCCGCCCATGGTCGATAGCCTGGCCCTCTCGGCGGCCCTGACTATCGCAGCCACGCCCGCGACGGCCCCGGCGCCCACGGTGGTGGAGTTCGCCTCGCCGCCGCCGCCCTCGCTCCTCTCGGCGGGCGGCGTGATCGCCGCCACCGTGGTCGGCAGCGACGGCGAGGTCCTGACCCTGCGCACGGATTTCGGCAGCATCGCGCTCAAGACCCTGCTGGCGCTCGAGCCCGGCACCTCGGTCGAGCTCAAGCTGTTCGCGGGCCCGCCCGCGGGCGCGGCGATCCTCTCCGCGGACGGCGCGCCCATCGGCTATGGCGCGCTCCGCGCCGCCGCCGCACCGGGAAGCGCCCCCGCGCCCGCCGCCGCGGTCCAAGCCGAAACGGCGCCGACCGTGGTCGAGCTCGGCCAGACCGTGCGCGCGACGGTAGTCGCCGCCGCGGCGACGCCGGGCGCGCCCACGGCGGGGAGCGAGCTCGCACTCCGTGTGGCCTCGGGCGCGCTGCCGAACGCGCCGGCGACGCTCACCGGCACCGTCGTGCAGAGCGGCGGCCCCACCACGCTCGTCGACAGCGCGCTCGGCCGACTCGCCCTCGATGCCAGGATCGATCTGGCGGCGGGATCGCCGCTGGCACTCGAGCGGCTCCCGGCACCCGCGCGCGCCGGAGCCGCCGCGGCGCCCGCTTCGCCCGCGCTCGGCACCGGCTGGCCCGCGCTTGACGAGGCACTCGCCTCGCTCGACCGCACCGCGCCCGCTCTTGCCGCTCAATTGCGCGCCGATCTCGCGCCCAGCGCCGCGCCGCGGCTCGCTGCCGCGCTGCTGTTCTTCATGGGCGTGCTCAAGGGCGACACGAGCTGGCCCGGCGATCCCATGGGCCTGGCGCTCACCGCCGCCGGCCGCGCCGACTTGCGCGCGCGGCTCGCCAAGGACGTGAGCGATCTGCGCCAGCAGGCGAGCGAGAGCGCGCGCGGCGACTGGCGCATCTTCACGCTCCCCATGCTCGACGAGGCCGCGGTGCAGCCGATCCGGCTCTACGTCCGCAACCCCCGCGAGGACGGCCAGGGCGGCGGGCAGAGCCAGCAGGGCTCGCGCTTCGTGCTGGACCTCGACCTGAGCCGGCTCGGCCCCTTGCAGCTCGACGGGCTCGTGCGCGGATCGAAATTCGACCTCGTGCTGCGCAGCCACGAGCCGCTCGACCCCGCCCTGAAAGCGGAGATCGGCACGCTCTTCCACACTGCGCTCGACGGCAGCGGCCTCGGCGGCGACGTCGCCTTCGTCACCACCGCGCAATTCCCGGTCTCTCCGCTGAGCGCGCTCCGGCCGCGGCTCGGCCTGCAGATCTGAGGGATCGGGCGGCGCTTGCCCGCCCCGCCGCGACGCGCCTATCCTCCGCCGGCTTTTCCGCGATGAGGATTGGATGAGGTTCATCTCGACTGCTTGCCTCGCCGCCGCGCTGCTGGTGCCGGTCTCGGCCTCGGCGGAGCTCAACATGAGGCCGGGGCTTTGGGAGGCCACCATGAACGTGGGCGGCAACCCCGCGCCCACGGAGCAGAAGTGCTATCTGCAGAAGGACGTCGACTCCCTCGACCGGTTCCAGCGCGGCGAGGAGCCGCGCGGGCAAAACCCCTGCTCGACCTCGAACTACAAGGCGCTCGGCAACACCATGACTTATACGCTCACCTGCCAGTTCAACGGCAAGAAGAGCGTCAGCGCCGTCACCACGAACTACGACGGCGACCACATCATCGGCTTGATCGCCGGCGCCGACGGCACGATCACCCAATTGACCAACACCCGCATCGGCGACTGCACCCAAAGCTCCTTCGGGAATTAAACGCGATTGCCTCTCGAGGCTCCGTCCGAATCCCTCTCCGCCCGCTTGCGGGGGGGAGAGGTTAGGTTAGGTGGGTGTCGATGCAGGCGCCATCATTGTGCGGAAGCACACCGCACCCTCCCCATCGCTCTACCCGCTCGGGCCCAGGATGGCGCGGCGGCGGGCGAGGCTTGCGGCGGGCCAGAGCTTCGCCGAATCGTAATAGGCCTCGAACGCCGGCACGCCCGCGGGGAGTGCCACCCACGGCAGCTTCGAGCGCGTATAGATGTGGACGTCCGGCTGCAGCGCCGAGGGATCGTCGAGCGTGCCCATCCGCACGAAGCGGAGCACGCCGCGCCGGCCGTAATCGCTCCAGAGCGCGGTATGGCATGTCGGGCACCTGAATATCTCGTGCGGACGGCCGCTGTCGGTCGGCACCGCCACCGGCGCCGGCGCGCCCGAGAGCACGGCGACGCGGTCGGTCTCGATCAGCGCGTTCAAGACGAAAGCGCTGCCGGTCTGGCGCTGGCAATCGAGGCAGTGGCAGCAATGCACGAACATCGGCTCCGAGCCGAGCCGATAGCGCACCGCCCCGCAAGCACAGCCGCCGTCGAGGACGCGTGTCATCGGAAACCTCCGGGCAAGGCCCGCAAATTAGAGCAGGCTCGGCGCTCCCGCCAGTCCCTCGGCCCAGGTTGCGCAAGGTCTGCGAGCGAAACGTGGGTGCGAGGACGCCACAAAAAAGAAAAGCTTTAGCGCAGGGGCCGCGGAGGATGCGCAGAGGACGCGGAAGCCAGCGAAGTCCGCCACAGAGGCAATGAGGCGCTGACAGCCAGGAATGGGCGCTACGCGCCCGACGATACCCTTCTCATTGCCTCACCGCCTCTGGGGTTGCCTGCTTTCTCCGCGTCCACCGCGCATCCCCCGCGTCCTCAGCGCTAAGACTTTGGTTTTCGTAGTTCACCGCCTCCGTGGGTAGCTACGCGAGTCTCTGCCGCAGCACCGCGGAGACGCGCTCGGCGCCGAGCACGAGCACGAAGGTGATGATGAGATAGAGCGAGACTTTGCGGTAGTCGAACAGGTTCATGTAGGTGAGCAGCTGGAAGCCGATACCGCCCGCGCCCACGAAACCCAGCACCAGCGAGGAGCGGATGTTCTCGTCGAGGCGGTAGAGCGAGATCCCGAGGAATGACGGCAGCAGGCTCGGCACGATCGCGTGGGTGAAGATCTGGATGCGCCGCGCGCCCGTCAGCGTCAGGGCGTCCACCGGCGCCATGTCCATCTGCTCGATGGTCTCGGCGAAGAGCCGGCCCAGCATGCCGATCGAATGCACCGCGAGTGCGAGCCCACCCGGGAACGGCCCGAGGCCGACGGCGGTGACGAAGAGCAGCGCCCAGACCAGATCGGGCACCGCGCGCGCGAAGCCGATGATGCCGCGCGCTACGAAATAGAGCCAGCGCGCGGGCGTCACGTTGGTGGCCGCCATCAGCGCCAGCGGCACCGCCAGCACGACGCCGACGATGGTGCCGAAGATCGCGATGTCCACGGTCTCGAGCGTCGGCCAGAGCGCGGCATCGAGGCGCGAAAAATCCGGCGGGGTCGCGCGCCGGAGGAAATCCGCCATGCCGAAGATGCCGGTGATCAGGTCCTGCGGCCGCGCCTGCACCATCCAGAAGGACTGCGCCACCACCAGGATCCCGATCAGGATCAGCACGATGCGGAGCGCGCTCGCGGCGGGCGCGCCCCAGCCGCGCACGGCCGCGGCGAGCGGCGATCCGGTCTCGGTTCCGGTGGTCATGCGGCCCTGTCGACGTAGAGGTAGCGCAC
>DATMMM010000221.1:0-14766 GCA_035569735.1 Allostellaceae bacterium
ATCCGGTCGCAGGCGATGACGTAGCCCAGCGCGAGCACGAAGAAGCCGAGCGCGATCGCCACCATCATCACGTCGAGCATCGATATCTCCTCCTGGCCCGCGAATAGCGGCGCATGCCCGCGCGGCACCAGTTCGATTGAGACGAGATCAACTAGGAATCCCCACAGGGGGTCATGACGCAACGCTTGTTCTGCGCCCTAGATATGTGGCATTGCACAATAAAAAAGCGATATCGATGTACGGCGATCCGAATAAAGATACTATAAAAATCTTGCTCAAAGTTGTCGGCTACTGTGCCTTGTCGAATGCCGTTTTTATGCGGCACCCATCATCCTCATCTCGAATCTTTATGGGCGAGCGGCCAAATTCATTCCCGTGGGGCGAAAGCCTCGGAATGTAGGACTAGGGCCATGCGTCGTCTCGGGGATATCGGGTTTCGGAGCGGGGGGCAGGGTATGCTGCGCTCCGAGCCTGTGCAGGACATGGGCTCGCGTGACGACCGCTCCTTAGCCGCGGCCATGCGGGAGATCGCCTGGTCCCTCGCGGGGTGGCTCGGATTCGTCGTCAGCGTCCAGCTCCTGCTGCACGCCTTTCACGTCGTCTGAGCGTGATCGCTCGATCGAGCCGGCTCATTCCCCGCAGGCGGATACGATTCGTCACCGCGGCCTTCCTGCTTGGGCTTGCCGGGTTGGTGTCGCTGAAGCTCTGGATCCTCACACGCATGGTAGCGGCCTATCTCTCCTGACCGCTGATCGCCCTCTTGGCCTGCTGCCTTGCCAGGCAGGGGCACCCGGAGATCCCGCGTTTATGCGGTTTTTATAAGTCGGGTCGGATTTCCGCCTCGATTTTATACGAGCCCGTAGCCTTCTCTTGTAGCGGCTCGCAAGGGCCCCGAGGAAACACTGCACATGTCGACAATGACCCACATCCGCCCGGCGCCCCGTTATGAGCTCGCGTCCGTCGTTCAAGACGAGACCCGATCCCGGCGCGACTCCGCGGCCCGCTCGACTCGGTCCGAGATCGGCCCATCGCTTCTCGCCATCGCGGCGGGCGTCCTCGTTATGGCAGGCCTGATCGCGCTGCGGCTGTGGTTCCTCATGCCCGGCGCGTTCCACTTCGCGAGCTGACATCACACCCGAGATCCCGTGCAACACCCCGAGACACCCATGACCGGCCTTCAACACATTGCCGATTTCGACTTTCCTCCCGAGTCCAATCCAGCCGGGGCAGGGAGTGCATGGTCGCGCTGGCTCGGCCGGATCATGGGTTCCGCGCGACATCGCGCCCGCCCGGGCCGAGCTGGGCGGTTAGCGGTCTATCGGATCACGCGCCTCAGCGAGGAGCGATGGGTGGTGGCGCGCCCAGGCGCCTCGATGGAGCATGCGTTTCCCGATCTGGAGCGGGCGGTCGCGTTCATCCGGCATGAGTGCCTCTACAAGCCCGCGACGGTCGAGCTTCGGGTCGACGATCTCTATGTCGTGGCACAACTCGATCCCAGCAAGCCGGGCTCGCTGTTCGGCGAAGCGGTTTCGTAGCTCTACGCGCGAGCCCGGTCGGAAGTCTCCATTGGGCCATGGCCCGCGCACGCTTTCTCAATCTTGATCCCGCGTCCTCAGTTGTGCTGCGACGCTTCGCCTTCGCAGCTCCCGCCATCATGGTGTGGGCCGTGATCGTAGATCCGCAGAACCCGATGCCGATGCTCGCGACCATGATGCTGGTGGCGGCAGTCGTCGATGCATTGCTGGCAGTCCTGCGCGGGCATGTCTTCAACGGCCCATCGCTCAACTACTGGGACGGCGCGAGCGGCTTCTTCGCGGCGCACTGCCTCGCGCGAGCGCTGTCGTGACCGCATTTATGAGTTTCTTACAATCATCCGACCATTTTCCTCTCGAAATTACACGCAACTATAGCCTCTTCTGCGACACGTCTCCGACGGGGTGCCTGTATGTCTCACATGACCTCAATCGACGGCTCCAGCGATTATTCCGGACGACGGCACTTCGTCGTCGCGCAGAATGCGCATGGCTATTGGGTCGCTCGCGAAGAACGGGGACTCATCGAGGGAGTGTTTGTCAATCAGCGTGACGCCATCCGCTTCGCACTGTTCGAGACGGGGAACAGATCAGTGTCGGTTGTCGCGGGTGGCCGAACGACCTCGGTAGCGTTGGGCTGACGCCCGTGAATCCGTCCGACGGACCCGAAGAAGCCATTCCCGGACGCCTGGATCTCGCCTCGCACCAGATGATCAGGCGGTTCGTCATTTTGCTTGCGCTCGTCATGCTCTGGGCGTTCACGCTGAACTCGGAACACCCGATGCTGGCGCTGTCCGCGATGACGTTCATCGCGACCGGCATCGAGGTCTTCCATGCCTGCCTTCGGCGGGAAGGCTTCAATGGGGCCTCGCTCAACCATTGGGACACTGCGATAGCCTTCATGGGCCTGTCCTCCCTCGCACGAGGCCTGTCGTGAGCGGGGCGAGTTTCACACTTTGGTTCTGGGGAGAGCGAGCATGACGTCGACTGCTGAAACCGAGCCGCCAGGGCGCACAGGGGAGGCGCGGACCCTTTCGTCCGGGTTCTCGCCGGGAGGGCTCGCGCCGGCCAACGATCTCGCTGCATCGCAGCCCGAGCCAGGCCTGTCTGGCAAGCACTGCCTTGGACAGGTCGAGGATCTCGAGTGTCATGTCCGGCCCGACTGGTGGCGGGTCATTTTCGACGAGCTCTATCTGAAAACAGACGGCGATGTCTTTGAGAACGATCGGAACACCCGAGCGGAAGTCGACGCGTTGATTGCCGCTGCCGGGCTCCGGCCGCGTGATCGTGTTCTGGATCTCTGCTGCGGTCAGGGTCGCCATGCGCTGGAGCTGGCACGGCGCGGCTTTCGCGATGTGACCGGTGTCGACATGTCACCTTACCTGATCGGGCTGGCGCGGCGGCGCGCCCGCACGACGGGAGCGAGGGTGAGGTTCCTCGAATCCGACGCCCGGGAATGTCAGCTCTCTGGTGAGCGGTTCCACTGTGTCGCAATCCTGGGAAACTCTTTCGGATATTTCGATCGTCGCGAGGACGATGCCTTGCTGCTGCGGCGCGCGCGGGAATTCCTGAGTGCGAAGGGTCGCCTCGTGCTCGAGCTTGTCGATGGCGATTGGCTGCGAGCCCATTTCGAGCGGCGTTCCTGGGAATGGATCGGTGGGCGCGCTCTCGTGTGCCGCGAGCGGTCTCTCTCCAAGGACGGCGGCCGCCTGATTACTCGAGAGACGGTGCTGAGCGCAGATCATGGAGTCCTCGCGGACCGGTTCTTTGCCGAACGGCTCTACGGTCATGCCGAGATCCAAGAGCTTCTCGAAAGCCTGGGGTTCGAGGCGGTTCGTTTCCTCGAGCCTCCCGACGTTCAGTCCGACCGCGAGTCGGATCTCGGCATGATGGCGCGCCGTCACCTGGTTATCGCGCGAGCCAAGGCCGGTCCGGCTATCCGGCGCGCACGGAAGCCTCGCGACGTTGTCGTGGTGCTGGGGGACCCGCGCTTGCCCGATAGCGTGAAGCCCGGCGGCCGATATGGGCAGGACGATCTGCGAACCGTCGAGCGGCTCCGCGCCGCGCTCGCCGAGCTGTCCGATTTCCGCTTCCGATATGTGGATCACCACGCGGAGCTGCTGCCGCTGCTTGGCGCGGCGCGTCCCGAACTCGTGCTGAACCTCTGTGACGAGGGCTACAAGAACGACGCCGCGATGGAGTCGCATGTTCCGGCTTTGCTCGATCTGCTCGGCATTCCTTACACGGGAGCCGGCCCGGCGTGCCTGGTGATGTGCTACGACAAGTCGGTTGCGCGCTCGATCGCGGTTTCGCTCGGCATTCCGGTACCGGAGGAGATCAGCGTCAGCGAGGATGATGCCCTCGCCGGGATTGCCACCCCACTGCCGGCGTTGATCAAGCCGTGTCGCGGCGACAATTCCGTCGGCATCGATCATCGCTCGGTGGCGCACACGCCTGATGAAACGATCGACGCGGTTCGCCGTCTGCGGCGCAGGCTGCCGGGCAATCCGATCCTGATTCAGGAATATCTCGAGGGATCCGAATACTCGCTGGGCATCATCGGCAATCCCGGGCGGCCATTCGAGCTGCTTCCGCTTCTGGAAGTCGACTATTCCGCGCTGGATCCGGGATTGCCGCCGATCCTCGCCTACGCCTCCAAATGGGACCCGATGTCGCCCTACGCGAGGCAGATCACCTACAAGCGGGCCGTTCTCCTGGCCGATGTCGAACGTGGCCTGGCCCATCAGGCAATCCGGCTGTTCGAGCGCCTCGGTTGCCGGGACTATGCCCGCATCGACTTCCGAGCCGACGCGAATGGCCGGATAAAGTTGCTCGAGGTCAACCCGAACCCCGGATGGTGCTGGGATGGAAAGCTCAACATCATGGCGGGCTTCGCAGGGCTGCGTTACCTCGAACTCCTGCGCCTCATCTTGCAAGCGGCGGAGCATCGGTTTTCGCTTGGGCATGCGGTTGGCGCGGTGTCAGCCGGGCGCCGTCGCGATGAATCATCCGCTTCGGTCGCCAACGCGCGGCGGGCGGGCTGAACCATGACCTGCCTCTACGCCAGCGACTATGGGCCGGCGGACCCGGGCTTTGATCCGCTCGCGGGCGGCGGGCGACTCTTGCGCGGGTTCGACTCGCAGAGGTCGGAGCTCGCGAGGGCGCAGAACCTGGGCCAGCTGCAGGCGATGGAGCGTCAGATGCAGCGCGGCGAGAGCATCGCTTGGTGCGATCAAGGCTACGCCTGGGCCCAGGGCCCGGCGGTTGAGGGATTTCTAATCGGTTTCAGCATGCTCGTGGTGTTGCCTTATGCCGTGAAGCGACTCGCTCCCCGGCTCTGGCGCCGCTCCCTCGAGTTCGCGCAGAGAATGCACGAGAGCGCCGCGAAACCTGCGAGCAGAACGGCTTTTCCGGGAGGACAGTGATGCGCCCGCTTCGACTCGTCCCCGATAACACCAACATCAAATTCATGCGGGGCCGCTTCGCAGGATTGATCGTGTCGGCGGTTCTGAGCATCGCCTCGGTCATTCTGTTCTTCTATCCCGGCCTGAACTACAGCATCGATTTCCTGGGCGGTGTGGTCATTGAGCTGCGTCTGCCCAACCCGGTCGACCAGGCGACCATCCGAGCGGATTTCGACGAGCTGCATTTAGGCGGCGTGCGCGTCCAGGAGTTCGGCTCGCCGCGGGATATTCTGGTGCAGCTCGAGCGCCAAGCCGAGGGTCAGAACGCGCGGAAGGCCATCGAGACGATGCTGGCCGCCAAGCTGCCGGGTGCCGAGATCCGGCGCATCGAATCCGTGGGCGCCAGGGTGAGCAGCGAGCTCTTCCGGAAGGGCCTGCTCGCGGTGGCGCTCTCCTTCGTGGGCGTGCTGTTCTACATCTGGTTCCGATTCGACTGGCAATTCGGCGTCGGCGTGGTGGGGACGCTGCTTCTCGATGTCACCAAGACGGTCGGATTCTTCGCGGTCACTCAGCTGCAGTTCGACATCAATTCGGTGGCGGCAATCATGCTGCTGATCGGCTACTCCGTCACCGACAAGATCGTGGTCTACGACCGCATCCGTGAGAACCTCCGGAAGGACAAGAGCATGCCGCTGCGCGAGCTCATCGACCGGAGCATCAACCAGACCCTCGGTCGCACCGTCGTGACCTCGACGACGGTGCTGCTGTCGATCGTGCCGCTTGCCGTCATTGGCGGGGAGGCGATCCGAAGCTTCGCCGTCACGATCATCTTCGGCATCATCGTGGGCACCTCGTCCTCGATCTTCATCGCCTCGCCGATCCTGCTGTTCCTGGGGCAGAGGCGCCTGCGTCCGGGAATTGCCCAAGCTTCGCCTCCGACTGGCGCCCCGCGCATCGCGAAAGCCGCCGGCTCCCCATGAGTACCGCCGCCGAGGTCGCAGTGGTTTCCCTGCTCGGCCTCGGCACCACATCCTCCGCGATCGGCGGCGCCGCTATCGGCCTCTATCTCCCGCTCTCGAAGCGGGTGCTTGCCTGCATCCTCGCGTTCTCCGCGGGCGCCCTTATGAGCGCGCTCGCCATCGAGCTTGCCTATCAAGGCGCGCAGGACCTGCACCGCTACGGTTTCAGCACGAAGGGCGCCTGGGCATTTGTGGGCGGCGGATTTGCCATCGGCGCCGTCTTCTATTATTGCGCCTCGCTCTTCCTTGAGAAGAACGGCGGGGCCGTGCGTTATCAGACTCGCTTTCGCGAGTATGCGCGCGACCGCAAACGCCAGGAGGCTCAGAAGACAATCGCGCTGCTCTCGCGCTGCGATCTGTTGCGGCATCTACCGGCGGAGGAGGTGGAGCGGATTCTACCTTGCGTCCGTGAGCGCCATCTGACGCCAGGTGAGATCTTGTTCGTTGCGGGCTCCCCCGGCGACGCGCTCTTCATTGTCGCAAACGGAAACGTGGAGGTGCTGGTCGCCGCGTCAGGCGGAAACGAGGCCGAGCATAGGCTCGCCGAGCTCGGGCCGGGTCAGGCATTCGGCGAGATGGCGCTGCTGAGCGGCGGGCCGCGCACCGCGACGGTACGCGCGGCCGGCGAGGTCGATCTCCTGGAGATCGGCCGCGAGGATTTCGAGCAATTGGTCGCGAGCGACCACCGTTTGGCGGACGCCGTGGAGCGGCTGAGCCACGATCGCGCGATCACCAACCTGAGGGAGGGCGGCCCCAATCCCGCGACCTGGGCAAAGGTGGCGACCGGCAGCCTCGAGCATTTGAGCCGCAGCGAGACAAGCAAGCTTCTGGCGGAAGCGAGCCACGGCGCCGGCCTCGCCATCGTGCTCGGCAACATCCTCGATACCATCCCCGGATGCCTGGTGATCGGCGCCAAGTTCAGCGGCATGGCGAGTCTTTCCCTTACGCTCATCCTCGGCATGTTCCTTGGCGGCATTCCGGAGGCCGCGGCGAGCGCCGTCATGCTCCGCAAGGCGGGTTACCAGGCGAATACCATCTTCGCGCTTTGGTCGACCGTACTGGTCGCCGGCATCGTAGCGGCTGCCGCGGGCAAGCTCTTCATCGCCAGCTCCGAGTCCGAGGTTGCGATCTTCTCGCAAGCTCTCGCGGGCGGCGCCGTGCTCGCACTCATTTCCCACGCAATGATCCCGGAATCGATCGACGAAGGCGGCTCGCTGGTCGTACTGCCGACCGTCGCGGGCTTCCTCTTCGCGCTCTATCTGGCGCTGGAAGAATTCTTGGTCTAGCGCGGCCCCCGACGAGTTGGCCCCGCAGGCGCTGCCGATTGTTCAGGCGGCCTGTACGCCTCGAGGGTAGGACGGTTCATCAGGATGCTGAGTGAGCCCCGCATCCGCCGCCATCCGCTCGGAAGCGATCGAGAGGACCATGACAACGCCTGCCCGGATTACCGCCGGCCGCCGCCACGCCTGTTCGTCCGCGCGCTTGCGATGCGGGAGCGCGGGTGTGCCAAGCAAGAAGAACCGCCGGCGATGCCAGGCGGTGGGGGCTCGAAACCTGAATTTTGTTAAAACGAACCCGCCGCAACACGCAACCTGTTGAAATTTATGGACCTTGGACTCGATGGCTTTCGCGGAAAACCGCCAAAAACTGGCGGAAAACCTCAAAAACCATCTCCGGCCGGTCGGAATCGCTGCCAATTCCGAGTGGAACGGACGAAAACATCGCGGGCGACGAAGCGGGGAATCCCAAGGCTCGTTGCCGAGCCTCGGGACCCCGCTCACTCAGGCGCTCTCGAGATCAGTAATACCCGTAGGGGCGATAGCCGCAGGCATACGGGTGGCGCTCGCACCACCACCGATGGCGCTCGGCGGAGCGCCAGTAGTGATGCCGATAAGGATGGTTCGGATGCCAATAGCCGTAGGCATCGTACCAAGCCTTCGCGGGCGCAATGTCGGCCACACCGACGATTGCGATGGCGCCAAGCGAGAGTGCCAGGGTCCTCAAGAGATGCGAAGGGGGGCGCGAATTGCGCGCAGGAGTCGACGACATGCCAAGCCTCCTTTCAAGATGCTTTACCTCGAGAGGACAACGGCCAGGCCGCACGCTCAGATCCGCCGCGACCGCGAAGTTCTCGCGGAAAAACCGTGACGAAACTGCGTCAGGATCCCGTCGGAGGATGCGTCGCGATCCAATGCCGCGCGATCTGCTCGCGCCGGCAGATCCAGACGCCGGAGTGCCGCCGGACGTGGTCGAGAAAACGCTCGAGCCCGGCGGCGCGGGCGGGATGGCCGATCTGCCGAAGGTGCAGGCCGACCGACATCATCTTGGCCGCGCTCTGGCCTTCGCGGTAGAGCAGGTCGAAGGCGTCGCGGCAGAAGCTGAAGAAGTCGTCGGAGGTCGCGAAGATTCCACGGCCGAATTTCGTGTCGTTGTTGGTAAGCGTGTACGGCACCACGAGATGCGCTCGCCCGCCCACCTCGATCCAGTACGGGAGCTCGTCATTGTAGGCGTCGCTGTCGTAGAGGAAGCCGCCTTCCTCGACGAGGAGCCGCCGCGTGTTGGTGCTGGGCGCGTAGCGGCAGTACCAGCCCACCGGCCGCTCGCCGATGCTGCGCGCGAGCGAGGCGACGGCGCGCGCGATCTCCGCGCGCTCGGCTTCTTCCGCAAGCTCGAAGTGCTTGATCCAACGCCAGCCGTGGCAGCAGACGTCGAAACCGGCCTCCCGGATCGCCCGCGCCGCCGGCGGATTGCGCTCGAGCGCGAGCGCGCAGCCGAACACCGTCATCGGGAGATCGCGCTCGCGGAAGACGCGCAGCACGCGCCAGAAGCCCACGCGGCTGCCATATTCGAACATGCTCTCGGCGCCGAGATCCCGGCGATCGCGCAGCGGGTCGAGGCTCGCGCCCTCCGTGAGGCCGCTCTCGGTATAGCCGTCGCCGTCGTCGATCGAGGGCTCGGAGCCCTCCTCGTAGTTCATGACGAAGTTGAGTGCGAGCCGCGCGCCGCCGGGCCATTTCGGATCGGGCGGCGACCCGCCATAGCCCACGAAGTCTCGCCGGCGTCCGTCGATGCTCATGGCGTGAGCTCCGTGTTAGCCGCTCAGCAGCTGTCCGCCGTCGACCGTGATGGTCTGCCCGGTGACCCAGCCCGCAAGAGGCGAGGCCAGGAAGAGCACGACGTCCGCCACTTCCTCGGGCCGGCCCAGCCGCCCGAACGGAATGCTCTCGAGGATGCGGTTGTAGAGCTTCGGGTTGTCGCTCTTGTGCTTCTCCCAGGTGCCGCCGGGGAACTCGATCGAGCCGGGCGCCACGCAGTTGACGCGGATGCCCTTGCGCGCGAGCACCGCCGCCTGGGTAGAGGTGTACTGGAAGAGCGCCGCTTTGACGGCGGCGTAAGGCGGGCTGCGAGGCGAGGGCCGATAGCCCGAGATCGAGGAGATGTTCACGATCGAGCCGCCACCGCCGCGCTCGATCAAGGGTATCGCCGCGTGCGAGGCGCGCACGGTCGCCATGAGATCGACCGCGATACTGGCTTCCCAGCCGGCCTCGTCGTCGCTCATGCCGAAGCCGGAGGCATTGTTGACGAGGATGTTGATCCCGCCCAGTGCCGCTGCGGCCTCCGTGATATAGCGGCCGATCGCGGGGCCGTCCGCGAGATCACAGGTCGCGGCATGCGTCGCGTGGCCGAGCTTCGCGATCTCTGCTCGGGTTGCCGCGAGCGCCTCGGCGCCGCGCGCGCAGATCGAGACCGCGGCGCCCGCCTCGGCAAATCCGAGTGCGATCGAGCGGCCGATGCCGCGGCTGCCGCCGCACACGACCGCGCGTTTTCCTTGGAAGTCGAACGGCATGCCGTCACCTCGGAAGCTGGGGCCAGGACTATAGGAGGGTTGCCGAGCGGCAGCCAGAGCAGGCGCGTGCAGCGGCCGCGCGCGCCGCCGCGCGGGCTACTTCAACGTCGTGATCAGCGCCTTCGTTTGCGACAGGCAGTTTTTCTGCAGCATCCAGGCGGCGCGCATGCGGTCGGTGCCGAGCGAGGCGGGCATTTGCACCAGCGTGACCGTCGCGGTCTGCCCGCCGAGGTCGAACACATAAGTCTGCCGGTCCATGACCGGGAACATCGCCGGCGCCGGCAGCTCGCTGGCGCCCGCGGCCCATTCGGACTCCGCGCGCCAAGTACGGTCCACCGGCGTGATCCGCAGCTTCGCCGCGCCTGCCGGCTGCTGACGCCAGAACACCACCGAGGTTCCCGCACGCACGCAGGCCTTGCCGGAGTGGGTGACGTCGACCACCCAGGGGTTCGGCAGGGTCACGTTCTCGACCTTGGCACGCACAACGCCCATGGAGCTCTTCGATCCCCCGGCGCTCAGCGCCGCCAGCACGTTCGAGACATCGACGCCGGAGCCGCCGCTGCTGGCGCTCGGCGCCGCATCGTAAGGGCCGCGCAGCTTGATGACGGCGCCGTTCTCATCCACGAGCGTGACTTCGTCGCCCCGCTGGAGCGTGAGCTTCTGGGTATCGTCGACCACCTGGCCGGGCTTCAGTGTGAGGCCGCGTGCCTCCACGACCACGAGCTCCGCCGACCAGGCTGGCGACGCCAGAAACACGGCTCCGATCGTCAAAGCCGCCAATGTGCGAGATCCAATCATGGCATCACCTCGTGCCCTTCCGCGGGAGCATCCGCCAGTGTGGTTCTTCTCGACGCCTGAGCGCTCAGGTCGCCGGCACGTCCGCCGTCGCCGATCACGGTGAACGCTGCCCAGTAGTAGGGATGCGCCGTTGTGGGATCCGCGGCAAGACCGAGTTGCGCTTGTCGGAGCGATTCGGCGATGCCGCCGGTGAGCTTAGGTCCGGCATGATCGAACAGGCTCGTCATCAGACGCACGGTCGCCACGGACGGCACTTGCCAATGGCTCGCCACCAGCGTGCGGGCGCCGGCGTAGAAGAACGCCTCCGCCAATCCCGAGAGCGCCTCGCCGCCGAAGCGCCCGCCGCCGGCAGCCGTATTACACGCCGAGAGCACCACCAGCTCGGCGTTGAGGGAGAGGCCCGCGACCTCGCTCGCGTCGAGGAGCCCGTCATCTGCGGTGTTGGTGGCGGCTCCCGCCGGCGGCGAGAGCGCGAGACCCGGCTCGGACTCGCAGCGCAGCTCGCCCGGCAACAGGCCGTGGGTCGCGAAATAGAGCACGTTGTACTCGCCGAGCGCCTGCCGCCGGAGATTGGCCTCGCTCGCCGCGGCGCCGATCAGGATCGATCCGGGATCGGCGTTGAGGCGCGCGCCTATGCGGCGGACCTCGTCCGCGGTTTCCGGCAGCGGCGCCAGCGCGCGGATGAGATCGGCGGAAATCGGCCCATTCTCCCGGCATGTGCCGGCGAGCGCCTCGAGCGCGGATTGCGGTGCGTGCCCACCTTGTGCCGTCTCCGAGCGCCCGGTGAATGTCGGATTGCCGACTCCGAGAAACGGGCGCGGCGCGGATTTGGCTCGAGCACGCGCCTCGCGCAGATTGATGAAGGCGCGCGGCGAGGGGACTTGGCTCACCGCCATGCGGCGGATGAGCCACGCCGCCGAGCCATAAGCATGGCGCGCGCTCGCCGCCGGTTGGCTCGTGACCAAGAGCGAGAACGGCAAGCTCGCGAGCGCGCCGGTGGGCGCCACGATGAGATGCGTGACACCCGAGAGCTGCGGCTCGAAAGCGCCGAGCAGGTCTGTGTAGAGGGCGTGCGCGGCCTCGAGGTCGTAGTCGGGGAGGGCGCCGAGGCGCGGCGCAAGAGCCTCCCGAAGTGCCGCTACGTGATCGGCAAGCGCGGCATCGGTGGTCTCGAGTCGATGCACGGCGAAGCCCTCGCGGCGCGCCAGCAGGGCGTAGGACTCCGTGTGGCCGATCACGAAGTAGACAAAAGCCTCGTCGGCGCCGAGATGCTGCTGCAGCTCCGTGAGACCGACCGGGCCGGGCTCGACCAGGCTCGCATAGCCGGGGAAGGCGGCGACCAACTTGCGCTGCAGATCGGTCGCCGCCGCGGTCTGCTGGTCGACCTGTTGCGCGAGGGCCGCTTCTTTCACGCTGCCGCGCTCGATGTCGGGCTTGGCCTGCTCGTTGGCGAGCTCGAGCCGCGCCGTGTCCCGCGCGCGCTCGGCGGCTTGGCTCTGGCGGATCAGATCCGCGACCGCGGGGTCGTTGGTCGAGAGCCGCGCGGCGGCCCGGCTCACGGTCTGATCGGCGACGCTGGAGCCGGCGAACTGACCGGCGCGGAACATCTCGTCGGCGAGCGCCATGCGTTGATTGGGATCCTCGCTGGCCAGCGCCGAGGCCGCCGTCAGGAACGGCGTGATCTCGCCGGATACGAGCTGCGCCCGTGCGGTTTCGTCCTTGGCGATGATGCCGAAGGCTTCCCTGAAGTCCCGCATGGCGTCCTGGTCGCGCTGCAAGTCGGTCTCCAGCCGCGCGCGCTTCAGCAAGACGAGCGCGGTGGGCGCGGTCGCGCCAAACAGCTTCTGGCTCATTGCGAGGGCAGCGCTGAGATCGCGATCGGCGGCGCTAAATCGGCCATCCGCGGCATCTACCTCGGCCATCAAGGAAAGTGCCTCGGGCCGCCACGAGAGCGGCAACCCCGGTGTCGCCGACATGATCTCGAGCGCTTCGGAAATCGCGGCCAGCGCGTGGGCCGTGTCGCCGAGCCGAAGCGCCATGGCGGCCTCGATCCGCAGGCTGTGCGCGAGTTCCCCACGCGCGCCGAATTGCTGCGCGTCGGCGGTGACGGCATTGAGTGGATCGTTTCGAGAGTCGACGCGCGCGCGACGTATCGCCGTCGCCTCCTGCGCGTAACCCAAGGCCTCGCCGTACTTGCGCTGATTGGCGGCGTCGAGCGCGAGGTAAGAGCTGTAGCGCGCATGCAAGGCGTCGGAGGTGGAGCGTTGCACGATCGGGTCCGCGCGCCGGAACAACCCGGCGGATTCGTCGAATCGTCCCTGATTGCTGACCTGCAAGGCCAGTTCTATGAGCATGCTGCCGGTGCCCTCGGCCTCCGGCCCGAGCGCGTGCGTCTCGACGTCGAGCGCGCGGCGGAAGGCGTTCTCGGCGCCGGCAAAATTCTGCGTGCTGTTGTAGAAGCGGCCGAGCTTGACCAGCTCGTTGAAGCTCACGAGATCGGCGCTCCGCATCTGAGTGGGGCTGCTTCCCAGCCGCGACTCCAGGATTTGCGTCGCCGCGGCCCGATCGTCCGGGGTCAGCGCCGTACCCGATTTCTGTGCGATCGCGTTCTCCAGCACCGGCAGCAGGGAGGGCAGCCCTTCCGCCTGATAGAGCGCTCCCCCGACGCTCGCGAGCAACACGATCTCCGGCCAGCCTTGTCCCCGAAGGGTACAGGTCGACAGGCGCATGTCGAGGCCGCCGCCGGTCCAATTTCCGGCGTCGCAGGTCATGCGCTCCGCGATCCGCCGGCCCCCGGTGCTGTTACCCATCGCGCGCGCGATCGCGGCATGGCGCTCGGCGGCATCACCCGGCATTTGGCTGGCGGGCAGGGAGCTGACCCAGAGTGTGCCGACGGGCGTTTCGGCTGCGCCGCAGGTGATGTCGAGCGGCGCGAGTTGGGCCGGTATCTCCCTCGCGTCTGCCCGGGGCGTTATTCGGCATGACTCGCCTGCGAGGGTCTCGCCGAGGCTCGCGTCGGCGCCGCCGGCAGTGGGGTTGATGTCCGCAAGCCTGCCGTTGCTGGTACAGCCGGCTCCCGCCGCCAAGATCAGCAGTGCCAGCGCGGTCAGTGGTGCCGATCTCCGCATCACCATTTGGCCTCGTTGCCCCAGCCGGAGAAGTCGGTGTCTTCCTCGGGGTTCGTGTTGCCCTGCCGGGCACCGGGCAGTTCTCGCCATTCGTAGAGCATGCCGCCGAGCAGTGTGACGTAATAACCCTGCATGCGCGGTTGCGCCTGCGTCGGCGGCTTGCTGTTAAGCGGACCGGTCAGGGCGTTGACCGCCTGGTCCGTGGGGGTGTTGTCGTCGGAGCTGCCAGCCGAGGGCGAGATGTTCCCCAGGCCGCCCGCGCCGCCTGTTTCGCCCTCTAATCCTCCCGTTGCAAGGTTGGTCTTGTTGAGGTCGTTGGAGAACAGGAACAGGGACCCGAGCAGAGACAGGTTTAGCGTATTGCAGGCAAAGCAAGCGCCGTTGACGGTGAAGGTGCCGGTGCCCGGCGGACCGATCAAGACCACGTCGTTGGCCGCGGCTCCGCCGCTCGTGCCGTTTACGGTGCCGTGAAGATCGGCGCTGCTGGCGGCGACTGCCAGGATGCCCGTTCCGGGGCCCAGATCGAGCGAGCCCGGCCCGCCGATCGAGCCGGGGGTGAAGAATCCGACACCGCCCAAGGTCTGCGACAACGTGCCGTCGATTACGATCGAGCTGCCGATCAGGAACAGCGGCGCGTTGAAGGTGAATGTACCGACATCGAGCGGGCCCGGCGGGTTCTGGGGAACGAAGAACGTATGGTGCACGATGTCCAATATCTCTTGGGTGATCGCCGTACCGCCGCCGATCACGACGAAGGACGGCGGATCCGCCAGAATTTGCAGCTCTGCGTCGGTAAGCACCCATCCATTCGGGCCTTTCGGCCCGTCGTTCAGACTGATCGTCTTGTTGGAGAAGGGCGTGATGCCGCGGGGGCCGGTGCCGTTCCAGGGCCCGTTGAGCGAGACGGAGTCCGCGACCACCACGAAAATATTGTTGCCTTGGTTGACGGTCCCCAAGGTGATGCCGCTCGTCTGCTCATTGAGCTCGGTTGGACCGCCCAGGGTGAGGGTCCCGGGAACAGTCAGCCCACCGTTGAAC
>DATMMM010000222.1:0-11542 GCA_035569735.1 Allostellaceae bacterium
GCGAATGCTCCATGTCGCCGTAGGCCGCCAGCATGAGGGTGCGCGGGATCGGTGTTGCCGTCATCGCGAGGATGTCGACGCCCTTGCCCTTGGCCGAGAGCGCCGCGCGCTGCTCGACGCCGAAGCGGTGCTGCTCGTCGATGACGGCGAGCGCGAGATCCTTGAACTCCACGCTTTCCTGGAAGAGCGCGTGCGTGCCGACCGCGATCCGGCTCTCGCCGGAGCGCAGCCCCGCGAGCAGCGCCTCCCGCGTCTTGCCCTTCTCTCGCCCCGTGAGCAGCGCCACCGCCACGCCCGCGGGCGCCGCCAGCGCCGAGAGCGTCGCATGGTGCTGGCGCGCCAGGATCTCCGTCGGCGCCATCAGCGCGGCCTGCGCGCCGGCTTCCACCGCGTCCAGCATGGCGATCAGCGCCACCACGGTCTTGCCGCTGCCGACATCGCCCTGCAGCAGGCGCAGCATCCGGTGCGTCGCCGCCATGTCGCCCGCGATCTCCGCCGAGGCCTGCCGCTGCGACAGCGTGAGTCTGTAGGGGAGGGCGGCGATCGCCTTGTCGCGCAGCACGCCCGGGGCCTTGAGCACACGGCCGGGCAGGCGTCTCGTATGCGCGCGCAAGAGCGCGACCGCGAGCTGGCTCGCCATCAGCTCGTCATAGGCGAGGCGCTCGCGCGCGGGCGTCTCGGGCAGGAGATCGGCCTCGCTTGCGGGCGCGTGCAGCGCCAGCACCGCCTCGCGCCAGCTTGGCCAGTTGCGCTGGGCGAGCAGCGTGGGCTCGGTCCATTCCGGCAGCGCCGGCACGCGGCTCAGCGCCGCCGCCACGGCCTTCTGCACGGTGCGCAGCGGCAACCCGCCGGTTAGCCGGTAGACCGGCTCGATCGCCGGCAGCTTTTCCGCCTCCGCCGCGTCCACGATGTGGTCGGGATGGGTGATCTGGATCTGGTTGTTGAAATGCTCGATCCGGCCGCTCACCACGCGCACCGCTCCCACCGGCAGCAGCCGCTCGAGGTAATCGCCTTTCACATGGAAGAACACCAGGTGCAGGAAGCCGGTCTCGTCGCGGCAGCGCACGCGGTAGGGCTGGCGCGCATGATAGGGCTTCACATGCGCGTCCACGGTGACGGTCAGCGTCGCGATGACGCCGGCGGGCGCCTCGACCACCTTGGGATGAAACCGCCGGTCGATCAGTCCTGAGGGCCGGTGCCACAGCAGGTCCGCGACATGCGGGCCGGCGAGCCCTTGCAGCAGCTTGCCGAAGCGCGGCCCGATGCCCGGGAGCGTGGTGGCCTCGGCGAAAAGCGGGAAAAGGACTTGTGGGCGCAAGGGGCTCACTTGGTGGCGGCGCGCGGATGTGGGTCTCTTCTATATCATGGCCCCCCGAGGCTTCGGCCCCCTGGCTTTCCCGCGCGAGCCGGTATAATGCCGGCACTCATGACCGAGGCGATGGACATTCGCCGCAAGCGGCTCCTGTTCCGGAGCTGGCGCCGCGGCACCAAGGAGGCGGACCTGCTGCTGGGCTCCTTCGCCGAGCGGCACCTCCCCGGATTCACGGCGGAGCAGGTCGAGCGCTACGAGGCCCTGCTCGCGGCAGACGATTCCGATCTCCTCGACTGGATGAGCGGCCGCGCGGCAGCACCGGCCGAGCGCGAGAGCGACGTGCTTCGCCTGCTGCTTGCCTTCAAATACGCTCCAAGACCGGCATGACCGACCTCGATACCTTCTTTGCCGGCGCGCAAGCATCCGCCGGCCGCCTCGCTCTCTGCGGCATGCCCGAGGGTCACGATGCCCAGGTGCTGGGCGGCCTCGTCGCGCGCGGCAGTGTCAGCGCGTTGCTGCACGTCTGCCGCGACGACGGCCGCATGGCGCGGATGGCGGCGGCGCTCGCCTTCTTCCACGGCGATCTCGAGGTGCTGACGCTGCCGGCCTGGGACTGCCTGCCTTATGACCGCGTGTCGCCCAACGCCGAGATCGCGAGCCGGCGCATCGACACGCTGACGCGGCTCGCGGACGCGAAGGGCGACCGCCCGCGCATCGTGCTCACCACCGTCAATGCGCTGGTCCAGCGCGTGCCGCCGCGCAAGCTCTTCGAGGGGCGCTCGCTGGTGCTGGGCGTGGGCGGCCGCGTTCCGCGCGACCGCTTGATCTCCCATCTTCAGCAGAACGGCTATCAGCGCAGCGAGACCGTGCGCGAGGCCGGCGAATTCGCCGTGCGCGGCGGCATCCTCGACGTGTTCCCCACGGGCTCGCCCGATCCGGTCCGGCTCGATTTCTTCGGCGACACGCTGGAGAGCATCCGGCGCTTCGACGCGCTCTCCCAGCGCTCGACGGGGACGCTGCCGCAGTTGAGCATCAAGCCCGTGAGCGAGGTCTTGCTCGATCCGCAGGTGATCCAGCGCTTCCGCAGCCGGTATCGCGAGCAGTTCGGCACCATCTCCGACGACGATCCGCTCTATGGCGCCGTCAGTGCGGGTCACCGCTACGCCGGCATGGAGCACTGGCTGCCGTTCTACTACGAGAGCCTGGAGACCATCTTCGACTACGTCCCCGGTGCCGCCGTGAGTCTTGACCACGAGGTCGAGGAGATCCGCGCCGACCGCCTCGCGGGCATCGCCGACTTCTATGCCGCGCGGCAATCGCTCTTGCGCAGCAAGGAGGGACAGAGCGCGGCGCCGATCTACCGCCCCGTGCCGCCGGATCAGCTGTTCCTCGACGACGCGGAATGGCAGCGCCGCCTCGGCGAGCGGCGCGTGGCGCAGCTCTCGCCCTTCGCGGCGCCGCCCGAGGCGCCGCTCGCCTACGATGCCGGCGGCCGCCGCGGCCGCGATTTCGCCGAGGCGCGCGCCAACCCCAACGTCAACGTGTTCGAGGCCGTGCGCGACGCGCTCAAATCCGAGCAGGCCGCCGGGCGGCGCACCGCCATCGCCGCCTACAGCACGGGCTCGGCCGACCGTTTGAAGACGCTGCTCGGTGAGCATGGCATGGGCGGGCTCCAGCCCGTGGAGCACTGGGAGGACCTGGTCGCGCTCCCCGCCGATGGCGTCGGCCTCCTGGTGCTCGGGATCGAGAACGGCTACGCCACCCAGGATTTCGCGCTGGTGACCGAGCAGGACATTCTGGGCGACCGCCTCGCGCGTCCCGCTCGCCGGCACGCCAACCTCGACCAGCTCATCACGGAAATCTCCACGCTGATCGTGGGCGATCTGGTCGTGCATGTCGATCACGGCGTCGGCCGCTACGACGGTCTGGTCACCCTCGACGTCGCGGGCGCGCCCCACGATTGCCTGCGCATCCTCTACGCCGGCGACGACAAGCTGTTCGTGCCGGTGGAGAACATCGAGGTGCTCTCGCGCTACGGCTCCGAGGGCACCGATGTCGTGCTCGACAAGCTCGGCGGCGTTGCCTGGCAGTCGCGCAAGGCGCGGGTCAAGGAGCGGATCAAGCAGATCGCGGGCGAGCTCATCGCCATCGCCGCCGAGCGCCAGCTCCGCCAGGGCGAGCCGATGCCGGCGCCCGAAGGTCTCTACGAGGAGTTCGCCGCGCGCTTTCCCTATCCCGAGACCGACGACCAGCTGCGCGCCATCGCCGACACGCTCGCCGACATGGCGTCCGGGCGGCCGATGGACCGGCTGATCTGCGGCGACGTCGGCTTCGGCAAGACCGAGGTCGCGCTGCGCGCCGCCTTCATCGCGGCGATGCTGGGGACGCAGGTTGCGGTTGTGGTGCCGACCACGCTGCTGGCGCGCCAGCATTTTCGTACCTTCACCCAGCGCTTCGCGGGGCTGCCGGTGCGCATCTCGCAACTGTCGCGGCTGGTCTCCGCGCGCGACGCCGCCGCGGTCAAGAAGGAGATCGGCGAGGGCCGTATCGATATCGTGATCGGAACGCATGCGCTGCTCGCCAAATCCGTCACGTTCAAGCACCTGGGGCTGGTGGTCGTCGACGAGGAGCAGCATTTCGGCGTGGCGCAGAAGGAGCGGCTGAAGCAGCTCCGGGCCAACGTCCACGTGCTCACGCTGACGGCGACCCCGATCCCGCGCACGCTCCAGATGGCGCTCGCGGGCGTCAAGGAGATGAGCATCATCGCGACGCCGCCGGTCGATCGCCTGGCGGTGCGCAGCTTCGTCATGCCCCATGATCCCGTGGTGATCCGCGAGGCGCTGCTGCGCGAGCACCACCGCGGCGGCCAGAGCTTCTACGTCTCGCCGCGCATCGGCGATCTCGATGAGCTCCGCCAGGACCTGAAGCGGCTGGTCCCGGAGATCAAGGTCGGCGTCGCCCACGGCCAGATGGCCGCGAGCGAGCTCGAGAAGGTGATGAGCGCCTTCGACGACAGTGCCTTCGACGTGTTGCTCTCCACCAACATCATCGAATCCGGCCTCGATATTCCGACCGCGAATACGCTGGTGGTGCATCGCTCCGACATGTTCGGCTTGGCGCAGCTCTATCAGCTGCGCGGCCGCATCGGCCGCGGCAAGCAGCGCGCCTACGCCTACCTGACCTTGCCGCAGGGCAAGCACCTCACCGCGACCGCGCAGCGCCGGCTCGAGGTCATGCAGACCCTGGACACGCTGGGCGCGGGCTTCACGCTGGCGAGCCACGACATGGACATCCGCGGCGCCGGAAACCTCCTGGGCGAGGAGCAGTCCGGGCACATCCGCGAGGTCGGCATCGAGCTTTACCAGCATCTCCTGGAGGAGGCCGTGGTTTCGGCGCGGAGCGGCGTCTCGGCCTTGGGCGAGGCGCCCGAGGATTGGACGCCGCAGATCACCATCGGCATGCCCGTGCTGATCCCCGAGACCTATGTCGCCGACCTCAACGTGCGGCTCGGCCTTTATCGCCGGATCGCGGCGCTGCTGGATCCGCGCGAGCTCGACGCCTTCGCGGCCGAGCTGGTCGACCGCTTCGGCGCCTTGCCGCCCGAGGTCGAGAACCTCCTCGACATCATCGCGGTGAAGCAGCTCTGCCGCTCCGCCGGCATCGAGAAGGTCGAAGCGGGTCCCAAGGGCGCCGTGCTGAGCTTCCGCCAGAACCGCTTCGCCAACCCGCTGGGCCTGGTCGAGTTCCTGCAGGCGCAGGCGGGCACCGCGAAGCTGCGCACCGATCAGAAGCTCGTGGTGATGCGCTCCTGGGAGAGCCACAAGGAACGCCTCACGGGCGTGCGCCGCCTCCTCGAGCAGCTCGCCAAGATCGCCCACGAGACGCCGCCCCAAGCCAAAGCCCCCGCCCGCGCGGCGCGCTAGTAGCGAGCTAGGCGCAGCTGAGTAAATCCCTCTCCGCCCTTTAGGGCGGAGAGGCTAGGTGAGTGGGTGTTGATGGCGGATGCGAAGGTACCCACGGAGAAACACCTCACCCTCCCCATCGCTTGCTCTCGCGAGCGACGGGTCCCCTCCCTCTCCCCGCTCCCGCGCGGAGAGGGCGACGAAACCGGCTCTCCTTGATGTTCAACGGAATGCAAGAAGCGACCGTTCTGGTTCCTTACTTCGCGGGCGCCGGCACCTGCTCGGTCTTGAGCAAATCGAAGAGCGGGAAGAAGAACTCGGCTTCCTGGGCGCCGGAGACCACGTACTTCCGCTCGAAGATGAAGCAGGGCACCGCGTTGATGCCGATGCGGCGCGCGCTCATGTCCTCGGCCACGACTTCCTCGGCGCCCTCGCGGCTCGCCAGGAACCGCGCGGTCTCCTCGCCGTCGAGGCCGGCTTCCTGCGCGATCTCCGCCAACGTCGCGCGATCGCCGATATCGCGGCCGTCGATGAAGTAGGCGTTGAAGAGCGCCTCCACCACGGGCTCGGCGTCGCCGGATTCGGTCGCTCGGCGGATCAGGCGGTGGGCGTCGCGGGTGCTCGGCGTCACCCGGATGCGCTCGAAATGGAAGGGAATGCCGACGGCGGCGCCGACGTCGGTGACGTTCTGGTAGATCCGGCTCGCATGCGCGCCGCCGCCGAACTTGGCCGCGATGTAGCGCTCGCGCGCCATGCCCTCCGGCGGCATGTCGGGATTGAGCTGGAACGGGTGCCAGAGGATCTTCGCCTCGACCTCCGGGCGTTGCTGCAAGGCCGCGGCGAGACGGCGCTTGCCGATGTAGCACCAGGGGCAGATCACGTCCGAAACGACATCGATGCGCATGGCGCGAGCTCCACGTATGAGCTAGTGAGTCTAGCACGAGCGGCACCCGCGGCGAGGGGGCCCTGCTGCTTGACGGTGCCGGGCGCGCTCGCAAGGATGGCGAAATGCCGGGGTCACCGTCACCGTCGCCCCTCTTCGACGCGCCTTTCCTGGCGCGCCGCGCCGCGAATTTCGCGGCCCTGACGCCGCTCTCCTTCCTCGCCCGCTCGGCCGCGGTCTATCCCGATAAGATCGCGGTCATCCACGGCGAGCGGCGTTATTCCTATGCGGAGTTCTACCGCCGGTGCTGCCGTCTGGCCGACGCGTTGCGCCGGCGCGGGATCGGTCTCGGCGACACCGTCTCCGTGATGGCGCCCAACGTGCCGGCGCTGCTCGAGGCCCATTACGGCGTCGCGATGGCGGGCGCCGTGTTGAACGCGCTCAACCACCGTCTCGATGCGCGCTCGGTCGCCTTCGTCCTCGAGCATGGCGGCGCCAAGCTGCTGATCGCGGACAGGGAATACTCGGCGACCGTGCGCGCGGCGCTGGGCCAGGTCGGCCATCGGCCCATCGTGATCGACATCGACGATCCCCTGCACGAGGGCGGCGAGCTCCTGGGCGAGATGGATTACGAGGCCTTCCTCGGCACCGGCGACCCCTCGGCGCCGTGGCAGCCGCCCGCGGACGAATGGCAGGCGATCGCGCTCAGCTACACCTCCGGCACCACGGGAAATCCCAAGGGCGTGGTCTATCACCATCGCGGCGCCTATCTGAACGCGGTCGGCAACTCCATCGCGTTCGGATTGACGCCGGCCTCGGTCTATCTCTGGACCCTACCGATGTTCCACTGCAGCGGCTGGACCTATACCTGGGCGGTGACGGCGGCGGCGGGGACCCATGTCTGCCTGCGGCGGGTCGATCCCGCGCTGATCTTTCCCGCCATCGCCGAGCATCGCGTGACCCATCTCTGCGGCGCGCCCATCGTGCTCAACCTGCTCGTCAACGCGCCCGAGAGCGTGCGGCGCCGGTTCGAGCACACGGTCGAGGTCGCGACCGGCGGCGCGGCACCGCCGTCGGCGATCATCGCGGCGATGGAGCGCATGGGCTTTCGCGTGACGCATCTTTACGGGCTTACGGAGACCTATGGGCCCGCGACGCTCTGCGCCTGGCAGGAGCCGTGGGCGGGGCTCGGGCTCGACGAGAAGGCGCGCATGATGGCGCGCCAGGGCGTGCGCTACCTGACGCTCGACGGCGCCCGTGTCGTGACGCGCGGGACCATGGCGGACGTCCCCGCGGACGGCGCCACCATCGGCGAGCTGGTGCTGCGCGGCAACACCGTGATGAAGGGCTATCTCAAGAACCCCGAGGCGACGGACGAGGCTTTCGCCGGCGGCTGGTTCCACACCGGCGATCTCGCGGTGATGCACGCCGACGGCTATGTCGAGATCAAGGACCGCGCCAAGGACATCATCATCTCCGGCGGCGAGAACATCTCCTCGCTGGAGGTGGAGGAGGCGCTCTATCTCCACCCCCAGGTGCTCGAGGCCGCGGTGGTGGCCCGGCCCGACCCGACCTGGGGCGAGAGCCCCTGCGCCTTCGTCACGTTGAAGCCCGGCGCGGAGATTGATGCCGCCGGCATCATCGCGTGGTGCCGCGACCACCTCGCGCATTACAAGGTGCCCAAGACCGTGGTGTTCGGTCCGCTGCCGAAGACATCCACCGGCAAGATCCAGAAATTCGCCCTGCGCGAGCAGGTAAAGGCGCTCGCGGGATAGCGCCCCGGGTTTGACGGACGGCGGGGCCCCCGGCATGCTCTCGCGAAAATCGGAGGTGAGATCGCGATGAAACCGGAACTCCTGCTGCTGTGCCCGCTCTATCCCGGAACCGAGCAGCGGCTCGACGAGCTCTATACCGTCCATCGGCTCTGGGAGGCGAAGGACCAGGCGGTCCTGCTCAAGGAGGTGCGCGACCGCGTGCGCGCGATCTCCACCATGGGTGCCGTTGGCTGCAAGGCCGAGCTCATGGACGCCGTGCCGAAGGCCGAGATCATCGCGTGCTTCGGCGTGGGCGTCGACGCGATCGACCTCAAGGCCGCCAAGGAGCGCAAGATCGCCGTCACCAACACGCCGGACGTCCTGACGGAATGCGTCGCCGATCTCGGCATGGCGCTGCTCCTCGCGGCGGCGCGCCAGATCCCACAAGGCGACCGCTACGTCCGCGACGGCCAATGGCTCAAGGCGAATTATCCGCTCTGCCAGCACGTCGGCGGGCGAATTCTCGGCATCGTGGGCCTGGGCCGCATCGGCCAGGCCGTCGCCAAGCGCGCCGAGGCCTTTGGCATCACCGTGGTCTACCACAGCCGGCACAAGAATCCGGCGCTGCCTCATCGCTATTACGAGGACATCAAGAGAATGGCGGCGGATGCCGACTATCTCATGCTGACGCTGCCCGGCGGCGCGGAGACGCGGCATCTCGTCAACGCCGACGTCCTGAAGGCGCTGGGCCCCGAGGGCACGCTCATCAACATCGCGCGCGGCTCGATCGTCGACGAGAAGGCGCTCGTGCAGGCGCTGAAGTCGGGCACGCTCGGCGCCGCCGCGCTCGACGTCTTCGAGGCCGAGCCCAAGGTGCCGGAGGAGCTGCTCGCGATGGACAATGTCGTGCTGCAGCCGCACCAGGGCAGCGCCACCCACGACACCCGCGCCGCGATGGGCCAGCTCGTGATCGACAACCTCGAGGCCCATTTCGCGGGCCATCCCCTGCCGACGCGCGTGGTGTAGGGCCCTTCGCCTCCTCACCTTGCCTCTCCTCTCTCCCCCAAGCGGGGGCGAGAGGAGAGGGATAAAGATCGATCGAGCACGTTACCCCTCTCCGCTCTCCCGGAGAGGGGAGAGGGGACAAACGGTCGATCGCTTTGCGATCGACCCTTCGGGCGGCCCGTCGCAGGGCCGCCGGTTGTCCCCACGGCGTAGCCGTGGGAGGGTGAGGTGAGAGGGTCTTGCCGAGGAAGGCAACCCGAGCCGCGCCAGCGAGGCCGTCACCGGCGCGCGCCGCGCCGCGTCCTTCGACCCGCCGCCGAGGGGCGCCTAGGACGCGGACTCATAAAGCCGCAGCGATAGCCGGATCGGTAGACACGTCCGCTGTTGAGAGAAGTGCGGTCATGTCTTGGGTGTGCCTGATTTTCTCAGTCTGACCCATCTGAGACATTGGCCGCCAATTTTGCCGTGATGCACAACCGGCGCCGCCCCCGAATGTCCAATAAAATCTTGCCACCACGCAGACGGTGTTGATTGCTTCTTTGATTTGGGACGGTTTGTATGTTGTGGCGATTGGCAAAATTGATTTGCCAGCTCGGCGAGGCTGCGCATCGCCACCTTTGACTACGTCTCCAGGAGCCTGTCGAGCAGCGCGGGCCACCCCTTCTCGAAGGCGGCGTCGCGTTGGAGTCCGCGCTCCAGCACAGCTTGGGTTCGCTGTTGGGCTTCAGGCCACGTCAGCGCGTTCCCAAAGGAGGTGAGGGCATCGAGGAGCCGGTCGGCATGCGGCAACGAGACCTGGTTGACGAGGCTCTTCGCGGCGCCGATGGCGCGACGATCGAAGGAGGCGATCCGGCGCGCGAGCGCGTCGACGAACGCGTCCAGCTCCGCGTCCGGAAGCGACCGGTTGACGTAGCCGTAGCGTTCCGCCGTCTCGCCGTCGAAATCGTCCGCGCCGAGTATGATTTCGAGCGCGCGGCCGCGGCCGACGAGCGGTGGGAGGCGTTCCGCGCCGCCCCCGCCGGGATGCAAGCCCACCCCGACTTCGGGTTGGCCCAGCGAGGTGTTCTCGCGAGATGCAAAGCGCATGTCGCAGGCGAGGACGAACTCGCTGCTCACGCCCCGGACGCAGCCCCGGATCCTCGCGATGCTGACCACCGGGGACTTGGTGAGGCGGACGAACGTGTCCATCAGGATCGGCAGGCCGGAAGGCCCGACGGCCGTGAGGGTGTTCCCGAGGTTCCCGGTCAGATCAAAGTGGGCAAGGTAGAACTCGGGATACGCGCTCTCGAACACGACGACCCGCAGGCTTGGGCTCGCGTCCATTCGAGCGAGTAGGTCCTGGAGGTCTCCGAACATCGCGCCATCCACGATGTTGAAGGGCGGATGTTCGAACAGAACCCTCCAGTACCCGGAGGTTTCCTCGATGACCCGCAGGCGCGCAGTTTGCAGTGCTTTAGCATCCCGACCCCGCATCGTTGTCTCCTTTCACTCCGTCAGCATGGCGATGGCGCTGACCATGACGATTGGGCCACACGCGACCGAAGCTCACCGCAGTTGTTGATGCAGAAATTCGCTCGTCCGCCTGTTGGCGAGCGCTGCCGCCGCGGCGTTGTAGTGCGCCCCATTGTGCCGGGAGAAGGCGTGTCGCTGACCCGGATAGCTGTAAACGGTCGCGTTCGGCTTTTTTGTGAGCGCCGCTTTGATCTGAGCTTGCGCCGTCTTTGAGATGAATTCGTCCTCCTCGCCGAGGTGCATGAGCAGCGGCGCCTCCAGCCCACCAAGCTCGCCGAGGTATTTTTCCGTGTCGCCGCCATGATAAGCAACGGCGGCGTCGACCTCATAGCGGGCGGCCGTGATAAAGGCCATCAATGCACCGAGGCAGTACCCCTGCAGGGCAACCTTTCCGGTCGACTCTGGCAGCTCGACAGCGGTGCGGACCGTTTCCATGACATCCCTTGCGCCCGCATCGCGATCATACGCCGCGTAAAGTCGCAGACCGTGTTGCCAGTCGGCTTCAGAAGTCACCTCGAGATCGACGCCGGGTTCTTGCCGCCAGAATAGGTGCGGCGCGATCGCGATGAACCCCTGGGCTGCCAACTCGTCGCAGGTCGCTCGGATGTCGGCGTTGACGCCGAACAATTCCTGGAGAACGACCACTGCCGGCGCGGGTCGCTTGGCCGGCCGCGAGAGGTAGGCGCGGAACGTTCCATCCGGAGACTCGATGACAATTTGGTTTTCCATAGTGCTCTCCTGATGAATTCTCTTGAAACGGGGGCAAGACAACTGTGAAAGAGAGCCCCCTTGCGGTGATCGACGCCACAAGGGGGCCAGCCGTGCCGCCGCGAGGCTCAACAGGAAGCCACCGTCCAGGGGACCCACGTTCACAACCTGGAGGCCACCGACTGTCAGCAAGGCCTCTCGAATGAGCACTTCGTCCTCATCCTTGATCATCCTCGTATTTAACCCAGGGAGGAAAACCTCGACTTCCTCATGACATCCCCCGTACCGGGAGAGTCTACTATTTACCTGTATCCGAGCCGGCGGCGCCTACGACCACGATACGGCAACACCACTACCGAGAGACCAATCTTCCCAAGCGGCGGTCATGGAGAGACGGACGAAGACATCGTCACGCGCAATTCCCGGCGAGGCAGCAAGTTTGTCCGAAAGACGCGCCAGTAAGGCC
>DATMMM010000223.1:0-10059 GCA_035569735.1 Allostellaceae bacterium
TGAGAAGTAGGGAGTCTGGCGGCGTGCTGTCGGAGCCCGCCGGGCAGCTGTCGCAGCAGATCGCGGATCACGCGCGCAAGGCGGGCGACGCCGAGAGCTGCGAGGCCATCCTCGCGGACACGCGCAAGCAGCTCATACAGCAGGTACTTGCCGAGCACGCCGAGCATCAGGCGCCCGGTGCCGCCGAGCGGATCGTCGACGAGATCATCGGGCGCGCGCGCGAGCTCCTGGTGGAAATTCTCCTGGGCGTGCAGCTGGGGCAGCTCTGGAAAATCTATAGCGCGAGCACCGATCGATGGTCGCCGAGCACGGTCACCGACATCGACGGCGATTACGTCACCCTCCGGGCCCAGGACAATCAGTGGCACCGCTGCCACCGCAACGACATGCGCGACCGCGCGCACTACCGGTTGGTCGCCGACCTGGGCCAGCCGCCGGAGCAGCTGGTGCGCCAGCTGGGCTGACGCGACAGGATGCTTGCAAGATCCTGACCTCACATCGTCTTTCAGCGTCAACACATGGTTAACGTTTCCGGGTGACAGTAGCCCTGGGTCATCAGATGGGTGAACCGGGGAACGCACGCAGTGGGATTCGAGGTGATGCCGCAGGTCGCGGATCCGGAGATCGCGGCGACTTGGGACGAGATAGAGCTGGAAGCGGCGCTGAGGGACCGGGGCGCCGAGGCGCAGAGCGCGCCTTCCGCGCAGATGGCCTCAAGTCTCTTCGAGGCGTTGCGCGCCGTCGAAGAGCTGCAGCAGCTGCCAAAGGCAGAGCGCAAACGCCGCGCAGAGGAGCTACTGCGCACGCTCACCAGCACGCCGCCGAGTCCGGCCCCAGAGCAAGAGGCCGCGCCGGACCTTTTCGAACCCATCTCAGCGCCGGAGCCGCCGGCCGCCGAGCCGGTCGCGGAGTTGCCGGAAATTTCGGAGCCGCTGATACGGGAGTCGCCCGCCGCTGAGCCAGCGGCCTCGGCATCGCCGGAAATTTCGGAGCCGGTGACGCCGGAGTCGTCGGGCGCCGAGCCTACGGCCGGGGCATTGCTGGAAACTTCGGAGTGGCAGGCCGAGGAGTTTCCGGGCGCCGAGGTCGCGGCCAGGGCGTTGCCGGATATCGCGGAACTCCCCTCTGAAGAGCCGCCCGCCGCCTTTCCAGAGGCTGTCGAACCCGTGGTCGCGGAGCCGGTGCAGGAATCGCCGGAGCCGTGCGCATCGGCAGCGATCGCCGAAGTCGCCGAGGTCGACGATCCCGCGGCCAATACGCTGATGAACGCGCAGGTTGTTGAGTCGCCGCCGGAACTCGCGCTTGAGCCTTTGCCGCTTCCCGCGGCCGCGGCCGAGCCCTATTCCATTCCGAAATTCCTGGCCACGGAGTGTCCCTCGCTCGAGTCCGAGCACCCCGACCGCCTGATCCCGTTCCGCACCGCGGCGGCGGCTTGCGCGGTAATCGGCGCCGTGGTGCTGATCTATTTCGCGAGCTCGCGGGAGTTGAGCCTCGCCGCGCACCCGGTCCTCGGCGCGAGCCTGTCGGCGGCGACGCGTGCCGCTCCCCCGGAGATCCCGCCGTCGGTCGCTGTGCGCCAAGCCTTCGTCGCGGAGCCGCTGGCCTATTCGGCGGCGTCCGAGCCGCTGCGCTCCTATCGCGCGCCCTTCGTGGGGTTCGACTTCCTCGACGTTGCCGCGCCTCCGCCAACGGCCGCCGCCAAGGCCGAGCCGCCACCCGAGCCGCCGGTTCCACAGGCTGCGCCGCCGGTCGCCGGCCAGGCTGAGGCCCCGACCGATCGGGTCCCCGAGTCTCAGATCGTGCCGCCGGCACCCGCCGAAGAGACCGCGGCTCTGCCCACGTCGGCCCAGAACACGGATCTAGCGGCGCTGGTCAGGCGGGGCGACGCGCTCCTCAGGGCCGGCGACATCGTGGCCGCGCGCTCCGCCTATGAGCGCGCCGCGGCGGGCGGCAGCGCCAAGGCCCAGATCGGTGTCGGCAAGACCTACGACCCGCTGGTGCTTGCCAAGCTCGGCGCCCGTGGCGTCCGCGGCGATCCCGTGGAAGCGGCCTCCTGGTACGCGCGCGCCGGTGAAGCGGGCGACGAGGAGGGCCAGCAACGCCTCCACGCCCTCATTTCCGGCCTCTCCGACTGCATACTGGCGCAAGGAGCCTGCTCGCGCCGAAGGCCCTAGCATGCCCTCCCCTCACCGCCTCAGGGCCTCAGGGTGAGGCGGACGGGATCGCAAGATCGACCGTGACCGGAAAATGCTCGGAGCCGATTTGGGCGCCGAGGCGATTGTCGATGACCGTGATGTCGGGGCTCACCAGCACGTGGTCGATCATCAGGCCCAGGAACGGCAGCCTCGACAGCCAAGTCGCGGTGAGGCCGCGGCTGAGCCCGGTGTCGACGAGGCCGCCGCGCGCCAGCAACTCCGCGAAAGCCGGCGACCACGGCGTCAGGTCGAGATCGCCCGCCAGCACTGCGCGATGCTCGTGCGCCTCCGCGGCGAGGCGCGCCGCGATCTCCAGCTGCTGCGCTTGTGTATCGGCACCATCCCAGAAGGGTGGTGCGGCGTGGAGGGCGATGACCCGGAGGCAACCCTGCCAGCGCTCGCTCGCGCAGAGCTCGGCGCTGAGCACGCTGCCCACGCCGTCGGCGCTGCGCTCGACATGCCAATCCTGCACCGGCCAGCGGCTGAACAGGACAATACCGTAGAGCAGGCCCGCGGACGGCTCGCCCGCGCGGTAAGCCGGCAGCGCGGTTTCCTCCGCGAGCGCCGTGACGTCACCCGATATCTCGGAGAGCACGACCAGGTCGGGCTGCTCGCGCTCGATCAGCTCCCGAAAGGCCGGGCGGTCCGTGTCCTCGCGGTGCATGTTGTAGGCGAGCACGCGCAGATTGGCGGGCGGCGCCGCGCTGCTGCGGGTCGCAAGACCCAGATAGGGCAGTAGCGGCGCCGTGTTGACCGCGAGCAAGGCGAGGCTGAGCGCGGCGCCAATCCGCGCGCGCCAGAGCAGCCCCAGACCCACGGAGACCAGGCTGAGCGCCGCCAAATGCGGGCGAAAGTGTGCAATGAGCGCGAGGCCCCACCACCATGTCCCGAGGTGGCTCGCGGCCGTCGCGAGCGCCAGCGGCAACGCGACGAGCAGCGGCAGAATGCGCGTCGGGGAGTGGTTGGGAGTTTCCACCGGCATGTGCGCGATGCTGCAGAGCCGGCGGCTTCCGGTCAAAAGAAAAGCCCCGCCGAGGGCGGGGCTGAGTGGGAGGCGCCCCGCAGGAAGAGGCTCACTGTGGGGCGCAGAATGGTTACCGCTTCGGTCCTAACAAATCGTTAATCGGCTGGATATTGCAGGCTCGGCTTGGACCCGCTTGCCCTATGACCACCAATGCATGATCGCGGTCGCCAGGACGATCTTCGCGACGGCTTTGGCGATCAGCCACTTCCGGTAGCGGTGGCAGAAGTCGCGAACGGGGAGCAAGGATTGAGCGATGGGCTTCATCGGGCTGCACGGTAGCCGGTAAAGGTTAACGCGGCCTGAAACCCGCCGGGCGGCTCACCAGCGACGCTTGACGAAGGTCCGCAGCAGCTTGACGAGCCCGGATACGTCGAACGGCTTGTGCACGATCGCGTCCGGGCCAAACCTCTTCGCGATCGTGAGAAAATCGAGCCGCCGAATTTCAGTGCCGTCGGACATCGCGACCACCTTCATCGCTGGCCGCGCGCGACGCATCGCGAGCGCCGTGCGGTATTGGTCGGGCGTGGCGATGTCGGTCAGCACCACCCCAGGCGAATACCATCGGAAGGCGGCGAGCGCCTCGTGCTCGTCGCGTGCCGTCGCGACCGGGATGCCGTACGCCTGCAGCACTTCTATGAAGGAATGCAACAAGTGGGTATCGTCGTCGATCACCAGCACGCAATCGATGCCGGTCGCAACGCTCGGCGAAACCCTGAGCCCATCCGGCATGCCACCCTCGCCCTGGGGCTCCTTGCGCCCCCGGCGGCTATGCTGGAGGAGATGTGGTTAACCGACGCTTAAAAAGCGCCGAAAACCCGCGCGAGTTTCTTTGGAACTCCGGCTTTTTATCAGTTTTATCGGCAAGTTGAATCATCAACCATCTATTTACCGGACCGGCCTTAGATCTGTGAGAGGGACGGGATCCCCGCATTTTGCGGCGATGGGGTGAGAGACATGAGCAAGCAGGATTCTTCCATATCAACCGAGATCGTCTCGGCGCCTCAGACCACGGTTCCGGGCCCGTCTCGCGTCAAAGAGAGACGAGTTCAGAGGCGGCGCGGGCCGCCGCGTTGGAAGGTGACCTTTCTCGGGGCCGAGCACGAGCCGGTGAATTGGTCGCTGGGCGGCTTCCTGATCTCCGACTGCCACCCGCATACACCGATAGGGACCACCACCGCGGGCTTCCTCGACATCTTTGGGGTCCCCGGGCGATTTGCGATCCGGCTCGAGCTGGTGCGACGGGACAAGCGGACGCGGGAAATAGCCTTTCGGTTCGTCGATCCTTCGCCGGCGATGCTGGAGGCCCTCGCTCGGGTTGCCGAGTAGGTCTCTCTTCGCGCGCGGTGCGCAGCCGCTAGGGTCGAGCCCCGCGTCTCATCGCCTAATGATCCGTACGACAACCAGCCCGCACAACGCCACCATGGCGATTTGCAGAATGAGGATCAGCGGAGGCCCGCGCTCCGGCTCCAGCACCGGGTTCCTGGCGGTCTCTACGGCCACGAACGCCCAGAACAGGCCGAACGCCGCCCAAAGCGCCACCAGAAAATTCTTTCGTCTGCTCATGCCCCAGATAAAAAAATGGCGTCCCCGAGAGGACTCGAACCTCCGACCCACAGTTTAGGAAACTGTTGCTCTATCCAGCTGAGCTACGGGGACGCGGGCCTGGAGCACACTTATAGCAACCGGAACCCGCCGGAGCCAATCGCGCAGCTCCGGGTTTCCACCCATCCATAAAACTCCGCCTCGCGGTCACGACTCCGCCACAATCCCAGGCATCCCTTGTCACAGCGAGGCTGGACGCCTTGCGTGGTTTGATCGTTTTCTCTAAAGAGCCCTCCGCTGATCGGAGCGCCGAGAGCAACACCAAGCAAGCAAGAAGGAGTGCCCTCAAATGGTCTCGCGCCGTCTGGCCCTGCTATTCGGCTTCGCGCTGCTGGCAGCGGGAGCGCCCGCCGTGCCGGCGCTTGCCGCCGGCGACTCGGCGGCGGTGGTCGCCGATTTCGGCGACCACATGCTGCAGATGCTGAACGATCCGCAACTGTCGCCGGCCGAGCGGCAGAAGCGGTTCGGCGCGCTGCTCGACAAGGATTTCGACTTCGCCAAGATCGGCCGCTTCGTGCTCGGCCGCTACTGGCAGACCGCGACCGAGCAGCAGAAGCAGGAATTCGCGCCGGTATTTCGCGATTACGTCGTGCAGAGCTACTCGGTGCGCTTCGGCGAGTTCACCGGCGCCTCCTTCAAGGTGACGGGCGAGCGGCCGGAGAACCCGACCAGCTCCATCGTCAGCACCACCGTCATGCAGCGCAACAGCTCGGCCCCGGCCAAGGTCGACTGGCGGGTCGCCACGGACACCGGCTCGCCCAAGATCACCGAGGTGATCGTCGACGGCATCAGCATGTCGCTGACCCATCGGCAGGAGTTCGCTTCTCTCATCGAGCGCAGCGGCGGCGGCGTCGCCGGCCTGATCGCCGAGCTCAAGGCCAAGACCAACATCGCCCGGCAGTAATGACGCCGGCGGCGCCGCGCCTTTCGGTGCGGCGCTGCCGGTGCTACTTGTCGCCGGCGGATTCTGAGAACACCTCGCGCGCGATGCGGAAGCTGTCGAGCGAGGCCGGCACGCCGCAGTAGATCGCGGTCTGCAGCAGTACTTCGCGGATCTCGTCCTTGCTGACGCCATTGGTGAGCGCGCCCCTGATGTGCAGCTTCACCTCGTGCGGCCGGTTCAAGGCTGTCAGCATCGCGAGGTTGATCAGGCTCCGTGTCCTGCGCGAGAGGCCGGGCCGGCCCCAGACGGCGCCCCAGCAATATTCCGTCACCAGCTCCTGGAAGGGCCGGGTGAAGTCGTCCGCCGCCTTGATCGAGGCGTCCACGTACTTCCGGCCGAGCACCGCTCGGCGGATCTTCAGGCCCTTCTTGTAGACCGGTGTCTTCGTCGCTGCCATGACCGCTCCCTCCGCTTTTGGTTTGGAAGGCGCGATCAAATCACGGTCCCTCCAGCGAGGCCATGACCTTCCGCGATGTCAGAACTGCCCGGGCTTGATCCGGAAGATATCGAGGTTCTTGGGGTCCTCGACATAGACCAGCCGGCCATAGGGAATCCGTGGCGGCGTTTTGCTCGGGTCGGGCGTCTCGCCTTTGCGCGGCGGCTCGGGCACCGTGCCGTATTGCAACTGCACGACCCGGCCCTTCTCGTCGGCGCCCTGGAACAGCAGGGCGTTCCCGTCCGAGAGCTGCGCATTGACGATCCGGTTCTCGGGCTTGAAGGATTGGCCGACGAAATAATTCAGCAGCTCCTGCGCGCCGCCCAGCACGCTCGTGTTGCTGGCGGTGGTCTCGCTCGCGCCCGCGCCCCACACCAGCACGACCTGAAACAGCTTCTTCTGGCTGTAGCCGATGATGTAGTGGATCCGCGACACGGAGATCTCGGGCAGCACGTCCTTGGCGGTGATGCTGAGGATCGTGGTGCGGTCGACCGGATTGACCTCCTTGGAGATCGCGGAGTCCTTGACGTTGAAATCCGCCTGGATGGCGCGCTTGACCGCGGCCTCGTCCATGCCGAACTTGGCGCTGCGGAAACCCTCGACCTGGTAAGGCTTGACGTCGCTGGCGCTGGGTGCCGCCGGCGCACCGCCGGCAGGCGGCGCCGGCTGCGCCCAAAGCGCGCCCGCCCCCGCAACCGCCAGTGCCGCGGCCAGCGCCACGGCGCGCGCGCATGCAACGCCCCCGCTCATGTCAGTGCCCGGCCCGGCGCTCGACCACGATCTGGACCAGCCGGTCCCAGGCGCCGAGCGACAGGAAATGCGAGTAGATCTGGGCGATCCAGCCCCTGGACCGCCAGTCCAGGAAGGTCTCCGCGGGAATTTGGTTGAACTTGCTCTCGTCGATCATCTTGAAGCCGCGCACGACGATGCTCTCGCTGCCCGGCAGCTTGACGGTGGCGTCCTTGGGCGTCAGCAGCTCGACCTGCGCGAGCGTGCGGCCGAAATCGCGGGTCGCCTCGTGCTGGCGCTGGTAGGCGAGGCAGAACTCCAGCGCCTTCTGCGTGATCTCCGTGGGCTTGCCGTCGCGGAAGAACGGGTTCGCGGTGGTCGCCTCGAGGAGCTCCGAGGCCTCGTCGATGCAGAGGGTCAGGTCCTGGGTCTCGCTCCGCTCGGAGAACAGGAACGGGTAGCGCCGGACATAGGCGGGAACATAGGCGCCCCGGCGCCAGTTGCCGTCGGCCTCGACATAGAGATTGGCCCGGTCCTGGATGCCGACGACGGCCATGGGCATCGGCACGGACTCGTTGGTGAAGACGATGGGATAGTCGCGCTGCGCGTGGAACAGCTCCTGGGTGGTGAGCGGGATGGCGTTGGTTTGCGCGGCGAAGCGGTAATTGGGGGCGCGCTTCAGCGACACTTCGGAATGCACCTGCGCCTGAAGCGCGAACGGCCTCCGGTAGAACATCGGAAGCGCCGCCGCCTGTTGGGGCAGCGGCGCGGACTGCTGTGCCATGCCTGACCTTCCCGATCTGCTCGCCGCTCGGACGGTATTCAAGAAGCCCCGGCCGGGCAAGCGCGGGCGAAGTGACCAGTTCTCAGCGCGGGCGCGGCTGGTATTGCGCGAGCGAGGTGTATTGGTCGGGCCAGGCGAGGCTGTAGCCCTGCTCCTGGGCCGCGTGGCGCGTCCAGTAGGGATCGTAGAGATGCGCGCGGGCAAGCACGCAGAGGTCGGCGCGGCCCGCCACCAGGATGCTGTTGACGTCGGCCCAGGTCGAGATGTTGCCGACGGTCATGGTGGGGATCTCGGCCTCGCGCCGGACACGATCGCTATAGGGCGTCTGGAACAGGCGGCCGTAGCGGGGCTGCTGGTCCGGCACGGTCTGGCCCGCGGACACGTCGACGATGTCGCAGGCCCTGGCCTTGAGCGCCTTCGCGACCCCGACCGCGTCCACGCCGTCGAAGCCGCCGGGCATCCAGTCCGTGCCGGAGATACGCACGCTCATCGGCTTGTGCCGCGGCCAGACCGCGCGCACCGCGTCGAACACCTCGAGCGGAAAGCGCAGCCGGTTCTCCAAGCTGCCGCCGTACTCGTCGGTGCGCCGGTTGGTGAGCGGCGAGAGGAAGCAGGCCAGCAGATAACCGTGCGCGAAATGCAGCTCGATCATGTCGAAGCCGGCATCGTCGGCGAGACGCGCGGCGCGCGCGAAGTCGTCGCGCACCGCTTCCATGTCGTGTCGGTCCATCGGCTTCGGCACTTGGCTATGGGAGAGATAGGGGAGCGGCGAGGCCGAGATCAGCGGCCAATTCCCATCCGGCAGCGGCTCGTCGATGCCGTCCCAGAGCTTGCGCGTCGAGCCTTTGCGCCCGGCGTGGGCGAGCTGGATGCCGATCTTGGCGCGCGAGTTCTGGTGCACGAAGTCGACCACCCGCTTCCAGGCGCGCGCGTGCTCGGGCTCGTAGAGGCCGGCGCAGCCCGGGCTGATCCGGCCCTCGCGCGAGACGTCGGTCATCTCGGCCATCACCAGCCCGGCGCCGCCGATGGCGCGGCTCCCGAGGTGCACGAGGTGCCAGTCGTCGATCAGCCCGTCCTCGGCCGAGTATTGGCACATCGGCGAGACCACCACGCGGTTCTCGAGCACGAGGTCGCGCAGCCGGAACGGCGTGAACATCGGCGGCGGCGCCGGCTCCGCGGGCACGTTGACGCCGCTCTGGTTCAGGGATTTGCGCGCGAACCAGCTGTCGATGCGCGCGACGAACTCGGGATCGCGCAGCTTCAAATTCTCGTGCGTGATACGAAGCGATCGCGTGAGCAGGCTCGCCGCGAACTCGATGGGTTCGACGCGGCCGTGATAGCGCTCGGCAGTCTCGAACCATTCGAGGCTCGCTTGCGCCGCGCGCTGCAGGCTTTCGACCTGCGGCCGCCGCTCGGCCTCGTAGGCCGCGAGCGCCGAGGGCACGCTGGCATATGTGGCGAGCGCGTCGGCGAGCGCGATCGAATCCTCCATCGCGAGCTTGGTGCCGGAGCCCACCGAGAAATGCGCGGTGTGCGCGGCGTCGCCCAGCAGCACGATGTTCTCGTGCGACCAGCGGCGGTTGCGCACGGTCGCGAAGCTGCGCCAGATCGCCTTGTTCTTGAGGAGCGGGTGGCCCTCGAGCTCGTCGGCGAAGAGCGCCTCCAGGAAGCGCACGCTTTGGTCCTCGTCGGCGCGGTCGAGCCCGGCGCTCTTCCAGGTCGCCTCGGTGGTCTCCACGATGAAGGTCGAGTGCCGCTCGTCGAACCGATAGGCATGCACGCGCCAGAGCCCGTGCCGATCCGCTATGAAATAGAACGTGAAGGCGTCGAACCGCCGCGTGGTGCCGAGCCAGATGAACTTGTTCGGCCGCCAGTCGAGCTCGGGCCCGAAGGCTTGCGCGTGCGCCTGGCGCAGCGTGCTGTTGGCGCCGTCCGCCGCCAGCACCAGATCGGCGCCGGAGAAGTCGCTGGGGCTGGCGGCCTCGCGGCGGAATTCGAGCTCGACGCCGAGATCTTGCGCGCGCGCCTGCAGGATGTTCAGCAGCCGGCGGCGGGCGAGGCCCGAGAAGCCGTGGCCGCGCGAGACCAGCACCTCGCCCTGATAGTGGATGTCGATCGCATCCCAATGCGCGAAGCTCTCGGTGATCTCGCGGTAGGTCTCGGGGTCGGCCGTGGCGAGGTTGCCCAGCGTCTCGTCGGAGAACACCACGCCCCAGCCGAAGGTGTCGTCGGGCCCGTTGCGCTCGATCACCCGGATTCGATGCCGGAGATCCCTGAGCTTCATCAAGATGCTGAAGTAGAGCCCGGCCGGCCCGCCGCCGACGCTGACGATGTCCATGCCGCCCG
>DATMMM010000224.1:0-12972 GCA_035569735.1 Allostellaceae bacterium
AAGGTCGAGAAGCTCGACGACCATACCATCAAGGTGTTGTTCCAGAAGCCGACGCCCTTCTGGGCCGATCCCTTCGTGGGCGTGCGCGGCATGTTGGTTCCGAAGCACCTGTTCGAAGCCTACAAGGGCGACAAATCGCGCGACGCACCGGGCAATCTTGCGCCTGTCGGGACCGGCCCGTTCAAGTTCGTCGATTTCAAGCCGGGAGATCTCGTCCGCGGCGAGATCAATACCACCTACCATGTCCCGAACCGGCCCTATTTCGACACGGTCGAGATGAAGGGCGGCGGCGACGCTGTCTCCGCGGCGCGCGCGGTGCTGCAGACCGGAGAATACGACTATGCCTGGAACCTGCAGGTCGAGGACGAGATCCTCAAGAAGCTCGAGGATGGCGGCAAAGGCCGCGTCACGATCGTCGACGGCGGCAGCATCGAATTCATCCCGATCAATTTCACCGACCCCTGGACCGAAGTCGACGGCGAGCGATCGAGCATCAAGACCAAGCACCCGAGCCTCAGCGACAAGGCGGTACGCGACGCGCTCAATCTGCTGGTCGACCGGGGCTCGGTGGAGAAATTCATCTATGGCCGCACGGGCCTGGCGACCGCGAACTTCCTCAACAACCCCACACGCTTCCGGTCAAAGGCGACGAAGTGGGAAGTCAGCATCGAAAAGGCGAACCAGATACTCGACGCCGCCGGCTGGAAGCGCGGCTCGGACGGCGTGCGCGAGAAGGACGGCAAGAAGCTGAAATTCGTCTACCAGACCTCGATCAATGCGCCGCGCCAGAAGACCCAGGCGATCGTCAAGCAGGCCTGCGAGAAGGCCGGCATCGGCGTCGAGCTGAAGTCGGTCGCGGCATCCGTGTTCTTCTCGTCGGATGTGGCGAACCCCGACACCTATCCGCACTTCTATACCGACATCGAAATGTACACGACGACCATGACCGAGCCCGACCCGGCCCTGTTCATGAACCAGTTTACGTCATGGGAGGTCGCCACCAAGGAGAACAAGTGGCAGGGCCGCAACATTACGCGCTGGCGGAACGATGAGTACGACAAGGCCTATCGCGCGGCCGAGGGCGAGCTCGATCCGGTCAAGCGCGCGGCGCTCTTCATCAAGATGAACGAGCTGGTCATCGGCGACGTCGCGGTCATACCGGTGGTGTATCGGCCGACGGTGTACGGCCTGGCGAAGAGCCTGAACGCACCGCTGAGCGGCTGGGACAACGATACTTACATGATATCGGACTGGCACCGCGAGACCTGAGGGCGGGCCCGGCGCCCTCGGGACCCGCAACGCGGACGCGCCGATGGGACGTTATCTGCTGCGGCGCCTGCTGATCGCCATCCCGAGCCTGCTCGGGATCAGCATCGTGCTGTTCACGGTGCTGGCGCTGGCTCCCGGCGATCCCTTCGGCGAGCTCGCGAGCAATCCCGCCGTGCCGCCGGAGGTGCGCATGGCGCTCCGTGCCAAGTTCGGCATGGACGATCCCATTTTTCTGCGCTACGTCCACTGGCTCGTGGCGATGCTGCACGGCGACTGGGGTTTCTCTTTCGTCAGCCGGGTCGACGTGGACGCGCTTATTTGGCAGCGCCTGCCGGCCACGCTCTTCGTAATTGGAACATCCCAAGTCTTGGCGCTGATGATCGCGCTGCCGATCGGCGTCTACGCGGCGACGCGGCCCTATTCCGTCTTCGACCAGATCGCCAGCACTTTCGCCTTCATCGGCTTTTCGCTGCCGACGTTTTTCACGGGGTTGCTGCTCATCCTGATCTTCAGCATCGATCTCGATTGGCTGCCCTTCGTCTTTCGCTCCGATCTCAGCGCCACGGGCTGGCGCTGGTATTGGGAGGAATTCAGCCAGGCGATCATGCCGATCGCCGTGCTCGGCATGTTCCAGGGTGCCTCCTGGACGCGCTATGTGCGATCCGCGGTGCTCGACGTGATCCGCCTCGACTATGTCACGACGGCGCGCGCCAAGGGCCTGCGCGAGGGGAAGGTGGTCATCCGGCACGTCGTGCGCAACGCCCTGATTCCCGTGGTAACGCTGGTGGCGCTGCAGATGCCGGCGATCTTCGGCGGCGCCATCGTCACCGAGCAGATCTTCCGCGTGCCGGGCATCGGCTCGCTGCTGATCGGCTCGATCCTCGCCAACGACACGCCGGTCATCATGGCCGTCACCTTCGTCTTCTCTTGCCTGGTCATCCTGTTCAACCTGATCGCGGACGTGCTCTATGGCTGGCTCGACCCCCGCATCGCTTACCGCTGAAGCCGCGAGCCGGGCCGCCGCCCCGCAGGTCTCGCCGGCGCGGGATGCGTGGCGGCGTTTTCGGCGCCATCGCCTGGCGGTGGCCAGCAGCATCGTCCTGCTGGTGATGATCCTGGCAGTGCTGCTAGGCCCGTTGCTATGGCCGGTGGCGATCAACGAGATCGACTTCACGGCCCGACTAGAGGGGCCAAGCGCCAGCCACCTGCTGGGCACTGACGATCTTGGCCAGGACGTGCTCGCGCGCGTGCTCTACGGCGGGCGCATCTCGCTCTCGGTCGGGCTTGCCGCCATGATGGTCTCGCTGCTGGTGGGAACGCTGATCGGCGCCGTTGCCGGCATTTCGCGCGGTAGCGTCGACGCGGGGCTGATGTGGCTGACCGACCTTTTCCTCTCTCTGCCGCAACTGCCGCTGCTGCTGGTGATCACCTATCTGTTCCGCGACCGGCTCAAGCAACTGATGGGCGCGGAGAGCAGCGTTTTCATCCTCTTGGTCGCGGTCATCGGTGGCTTCAGTTGGATGCCGGTCGCTCGTCTGGTGCGGGCGCAGTTCCTGTCGCTGCGCGAGAAAGAGTTCGTGGAAGCCGCGCGCGCGCTCGGCGCCTCGACGCTGCGCCAGGTCATGCGTCACATCCTGCCGAACTCATTAGGCCCCGTCATCGTCGCCGGCACCATCAACGTCGCCGCGGCGATCATCGCGGAATCGACGCTGTCCTTCCTTGGACTGGGCTTCCCGCCGGACACGCCGACTTGGGGCCGCCTGCTGTTCGACGCCAAGGATTATCTCGACATCGCGCCGCACTGGGCGCTCTCGGCGGGCGCCGCGATCTTCCTGACGGTGCTTGCGATCAACTTCATCGGCGACGGTCTGCGCGACGTGCTCGACCCTCGCAGGATCATGTGAACCGAATGGCAGCGGCGATCTCCGCCGCCGGCAACCCCGCGCTGCTGGAGATCCGCGGGCTCAAGACGCATTTCGCGACGGATGACGGCGTGGTGCAGGCGGTCGACGGCGTGGACCTTAGCATCATGCGGGGCGAGACCGTGGGCGTGGTCGGCGAAAGCGGCTGCGGGAAGACCGTCACCGCGCTGTCCGTCCTGAAGCTGATCGCGATGCCGCCCGGCCGCATCGTTGCCGGCCAGATCCTCTGGCAAGGCCGCGATCTCGTGCCGCTCGACAGCGCCGCCATGAGTGGGATCCGCAGCAAGGAGATCGCCATCGTCTTCCAGGAGCCGATGACTTCGCTCAACCCAGTCTACACCGCCGGCTACCAGATCGCCGAGGTGATCCGTCTTCATGAAGGACTGACCCGCTCAGCGGCGATGGACAAGGCGGTGGAGATGCTCAAGGTCGTGCAGATCCCCAATGCCGAGGCACGGGTCAACGACTATCCGTATCAATTTTCAGGCGGCATGCGCCAGCGGGTGATGATCACGATGGCGCTCGCGTGCAATCCGCAGCTGTTGATCGCGGACGAGCCGACCACCGCGCTCGATGTCACCATCCAGGCGCAGATCCTGGACTTGCTGCAGGAGATGAAATCGCGGCTGGGTATGGCGATGATGCTGATCACCCACGCCATGGGCGTGGTGGCCGAGACGGCCCAGCGCGTCGTGGTCATGTATGCGGGGTTGGTGGTGGAGGAAGCGAGCGTCGAGCAGCTCTTCGAGGCACCGCGGCACCCCTACACCCAAGGCCTGATCCGTTCCATTCCCCGCGTCGACCGGACGGCCGGACGCAAGACCAGGCTCGAGGCAATTGCCGGCGTGGTGCCGAGCCTGCTGAACCCCGCGCCAGGTTGCCGGTTCGCTCCGCGCTGCCGATTTGCCAGCGCCGTCTGCCGGGAAGCGACGCCGCCTCTGCGCGAGGTGACGCCCGGCCACAAAGTGGCCTGCGTGCTCTATTGAGCCATGGGAAGGTGAGCGCCGTGACCGAGCCCCTGCTCACCGTCACCGAGCTCGTGAAGACCTACGCGACAAAGGGCGGTTTCCTCGGGGGTCGCGCACGGATGGTGCGCGCCGTCGATCACGTCAGCTTCGACGTGGCCGCAGGCGAGACGCTCGGCGTGGTCGGCGAATCCGGCTGTGGCAAATCCACCACCGGCCGGTGCTTGCTCAGGCTGGTCGAGCCGACCTCGGGCAAGATCTGGTTCGAGGGTAAGGACGTGACCGCGCTCGACCACCGGGCACTGCGCTCGCTCCGCCGCGACATGCAGATCATCTTCCAGGACCCCTATGCATCGCTCGACCCGCGAATGACCGTGGGCGCCATCATCGGCGAGGCCCTGGTCATTCACGGCCTCGCGAAATCAGCGCGCGAGCATCGCGATCGCGTGGCTCAGCTGTTGGACACCGTCGGATTGCGGGCCGATCACATGCGTCGCTATCCGCATGAGTTCTCGGGCGGCCAGCGCCAGAGGATCGGCATCGCCCGCGCGCTTGCCGTGGAGCCGAAACTCATTATCTGCGACGAGCCCGTATCGGCGCTCGACGTCTCCGTCCAAGCGCAGGTGATCAACCTCCTGGAGGATCTGCAACAGCAGTTCAGCCTGACTTACGTTTTCATCGCACATGATTTGTCGGTCGTGGAGCACATCAGCGACCGAGTCGCGGTGATGTATCTCGGCCGCATCGTGGAGATCGCACGGGCGCAGGACCTCTACGCGAATCCGCTGCATCCCTATACCGAGGCGCTGCTCTCAGCGGTGCCGATCCCCGACCCGAAGGCGAAAAAAAATCGCATCCGGTTGCAGGGCGAAGTGCCGAACTCCATCGAGCCACCCACGGGCTGCCATTTCCATCCGCGTTGTCCGATCAAGAAATTACCGCTGTGCGCGGCGGAGAGGCCGGAGTTGCGCACCCTCGCCAACGGACACTCGGTCGCCTGCCACTTAAGAGGCTGAGACGGGCACGCGCCGCATTGACAGGTAATCGCGCTCCGCCGCTTGCGGCGATAGATAGCCTAAGCGGACGTCCTGCTCGACCTCGGACTTGGGCCGCTCCGCGGGGCTGCCGAACCCGCCGCCGCCGGACGTCTCCAGCCGGATGATGTCGCCCTGCCGCAAGGGCAGATTATTCACCTTCGACGGTAACGCCTGTCGCTCGCCGCCGCGGATCAGCGTGAGCTTTCCGGGCATCGCGGCGCCGCCGCCCGCGAGACCGAACGGTCGGAACTTGAAGCGCTCGAGGCTCGCGGTGAACAGCGCCTCCGCGCAGTCCACCCGCCATTCGCGGAAGAGACCGAGCCCGCCGCGGTAACGGCCGGCACCTCCGGAGTCCGGAATCAGGCCGTAGCGCGGGATCGAGATATGGCGGTCGCTCTCGATCGTCTCGACGGGGATGTTGGCGTTGTTGTGCATGCCCAAGGAGTAGGCGTTGGCGCCGTCTTCCCGCGGGTGTCCGCCGCCGCCGCCGATCTCGATCTCCACGAGCACGCGCCGCTCGCCCGACTGATCGATGGATTGGAAGGTGCAGACGTAGCTGACCCCGTAGTAGGCTGCGGGGATCCGGTCCGGCACGGCTTTGTGCAGCGCACCCAGCAGCACGTTCGCGAGCCGATGCGACGTCACCATGCGGTGCGCGACCGGCGCGGGATGCCGGGCATTGACCACCGAACCCTCGGGCGCCACCAGCTTGATCGGGCGATAGCAGCCGGCATTGGGCGCCACCGACTGGTCGGCGCAGGCGATCACCGAGTAGCAGACGGCGGAGGCGGAGGACGCCAGCGTCGCGTTGACCGGGCCCGTCGCCTGGGGACCGCTGCCGGAGAGGTCCACGGTCATTTCATCGCCGCGAATGTCGATCGCGGCATGGATGCGGATCGGCCGGTCGTCGATGCCATCGTCGTCAATGAAATCCTCGAAGGTATAGCGGCCATCGGGCATCCCCGCGATCATCGCGCGCATCGCCCGCTCGGAGCTGTCGAGGATCTCCGCGCAGGCCGCGACCATGGTTGGCGCGCCATAGCGGCGGATGAGCGCCTGCATCTTCGCCTCGCCCACCGCCAGCGAGGCGAGCTGCGCCTGCAGATCGCCCCAGAAGATCTCGGGCTTGCGGACATTCTGCCGGATCAGCGCCAGCACCGCCTCGTTGAGCGTGCCCGCCTCGTAGAGCTTGAGCGGCGGGATGCGCAGGCCCTCCTGGAAGATCTCGGTAGCGGTCGCGGCGTAGCTGCCGGCGGCGAGGCCACCCATGTCGAGGTGATGGCAGAGCGTTCCCACCACGGCGATCCGCTCGCCGTTCGAGAACACCGGGCGGAACGCCAGCAGGTCCGGCAAGTGCTGGCCACCGCAATAGGGATCGTTGGAGATCACGACGTCACCGTCGCGCCATTGGTCGAGCGGCAGAAAACGCCGCACGATCTCCAGAAATCCGAACCCCATGGAGTTGAGGTGCTGCGGGATGCGGGCGGATTGCGTGACGTTGAAGCCGTCGCGATCGAACACCGCCGTCGAATAGTCCAGGAGCTCGCGCACGATGGTCGATCGGCTGGTGCGCCAGACCGTGACGTCCATCTCGGCCGCGACCGCCGTGAGCGCGCTGCGCAGGATTTCGAGCTCGATCGGTCCGAGCCGCGGACGCTCCGAGATCATGGGCCGCTCCCCTCCCCCGCATCCCGAAGCGCCACCAAGGTGCCGCGATCTCCGGGACCGCATCGCCAGCCGTCCGCGACGAAAATCGTGGTGTACTCCTCCTCGATAATCGCGGGGCCGCGTATCTCCGCCGTGAGAGCCCCTGCGCGGTAGACCGCTGTGTCGCGCCAGGCGCCCAAGACGAAGACCGGGCGCCTGGGCATGGGCTCGCCACCACCCCGCCGAGCCCCGGGGCGGGTTTCGTGTCGAGGCATCCGGCCGATGGCACTCGCCCTCAGGGTCACGATTTCCACGATGTCGTTCGGGTTCGCATAGGAGAAGCGCTGGCGGTGCAGCTCATGAAACCGGTCCAGCAGCCGGCCCAGCTGCTCGGCATCCGGGCTTATGTCGCCCCAGGGCACCGAGAGCTCGAAGGCCTGGCCATGGTAGCGCATATCCGCCGCGAGGCTGAACCCCCAGGCCTCCCGCGACAGCCCGTCCTGCTCCAGCAGCCGCTCGCCCCGGCGCCGCAGGTCAAGTGCCGCCTCGGAGAGCTCGCCGAGGCTCTCGGCGGAAGCGCGCAGCACGCGGCTGCGGGCGAGATCGTGCACGACCTTGGAATGCAGCATGCCATAGGCCGAGAAGGTGCTCGCGTCCGGCGGAAATACCACGCGGGTGATGCCGAGCTCCTGTGCCACCGGCAGCGCATGCAAGCCGCCGGCGCCTCCGAAAGAGAGTAGGGTGAAATCCCGGGGATCGAGGCCTTTCTCGAACAGGCTCAAGCGGATCGCGGCGGCGAGATTGGTGTTGGTCACCGTGAGAATGCCGTCCGCGGCGTGCTCGAGGTCGAGCGAGAGCGGCCGGGCGACGCGCTCCGCCACGGCGCGCCGCGCGGCCTCTACGTCGAGCGCCATGGCGCCGCCCAAGAAGAAAGCCGGGTCGAGCCGGCCGAGCACGATATTGGCATCGGTCACGGTAGGCTCGATCCCGCCGTGCCCGTAGCATGCGGGTCCCGGCCGGGCGCCGGCACTCCTGGGCCCTACCATGAGCCGTCCGCCAGCATCGACCGCGGCGATCGAGCCGCCGCCCGCGCCGATTGTGCGGATCTCGACCATGGGAAGCCGCACCGGCAAGCCGTCCACCTCGCCCTCGGTCACCAGCGAGAGGGCGCTGTCGCGCACCACGGACACGTCGAAGCTCGTGCCGCCCATATCGACCCCGACCAGATTCGGCGCGCCCAGCTCCTGCGCGGACTTGAGGGCCGCAAGCGCGCCGCCGCTCGGTCCGGAGAGCAGGAGCCGCGCGGGCTCCCGGCTCGCAGCGTCCACCGTGCAGACGCCGCCGTTCGATTGCATCAAGAGCAGCGGCGCCGCGATGCCCGCCTCCGCCAACCGCTCGCGCAGCCGCATTAGATAGGCGCACATGACCGGGATCAGCAGCGCGTTCAGCACCGTGGTCGAGGTGCGCTCGTATTCACGGATCTCCGGGCCGATTTCGGACGAGAGCGAGACCGGCAGATCCGGCAGCAGCCGGGCCAGCCCGTCTCTGAGAGCACGCTCGTGGACCGCATTGACGAAGGAATTGATCAGAGTGACGGCAACGGTCTCGGCGCCGATCTCGGAAATGGTGCGGGCGACGCGCTCGATGTCGCGGGGGTCGAGCGCGCGCTCGATGCTGCCGTCGCCACGGATGCGCTCGGCAACCCCGAGCCGGCGGTCCCTCGGCACAAGTGCGGGCTCACGCTTGGGGCGCAAGCTATAGACGTCGCGCCGAGCGTGCCGGCCGATCTCCAGCACGTCCTCGAACCCCTCGGTGGTGACGAGAACGCCCGCCGGCAGCCGCCGCTGCAGCACCGCGTTGGTGGCGATGGTGGTGCCGTGCAGAAGCAGCCGGATATCGCGGAGCGCGAAACCGATCTGGCGCCCCGCCATCTCGATGCCCCCGATCAGCCCTACCGAAGGGTCGGCGGGGGTCGTCGGGACCTTGAGGCTGTGCAGCGCGCCCGTTCTCTCCTCGAGGATCTCGAGGTCGGTGAAGGTGCCGCCGATATCGACGGCCACACGAACGGTCGGACTATGCCTGTCGGCGGCCAATTTCGATCTTGCCTCAATGTGCAGAGGGCCCCACCCTAGTCGCGCCCCCAGCGCTTGTTAAGGGGGCCTGGGCCGCGTTAGGTCTTACCAACGCCGCGACAAAACCATGGGCGAGTGCCTTCCACGGACACACACAAGGCCGGCGTTAAAAGGTTGCGGCGCAAGCCGAAAAGGTATATCCATGGGGTTGAAGTGCGCTCATTCGGGGCTGGTTTCGTTTCCGTGCCCGACCGAGCGCCCGGCTGTTGTTCCCTGCCACGCTTGAGCCCTCGTCTGCACGCCGGTGCGCGCAGAGCCTCGTGCGGTACGGGAAACCCAAATTCATTCGGTCCAGCGAAAGGCTATCGAACCGCATGCAGGTATTCGTCCGAGACAACGACGTGAACGGCGCTCTGCGCATCCTCAAGAAGAAGATGCAGCGCGAGGGCACCTTTCGGGAGATGAAGCGGCGGCGGGCTTACGAGAAACCGTCGGAGCGGCGCGCGCGAGAAAAGAGCGAAGCCATCCGCCGGTATCGCAAGGCCATGCGCAAGCGTTTCGAGCGCGAAGGCTACTAGTCGGACCGCGCGCGCCGATCGACCTGGCCGGGGGTCATCGGAGCGCCGGCATTGCTGCAGGAGAACCTCGATGAGAAATTCCGAGCGAGACCTCGAAGCCCGGCGCAAGGCGCAAGCGCTCTGGGACGAGCACAAGAAGCGCGACGAAAAAGTCCTTAAGGAAAAAGACAAGGAGCGGCAGGCGGAGGCCGAGAAGGTCGCGCGCTTGCGCGAGCTCCGCTTGGCAAAGGAAGCCGCCGATCGCAAGACGGCCGAGGAAAACTACCTCTCCAAGCGCAAAGTCAGCCGCCAGCGCTGATCGTTGCGCGCGTCCTGGCTTGAAGCCCCGAGACGCTGGTCTCACCATCCGCTGACGCGGTCCCAGACCTCGATCACGACATCGCCGCCATCGAGGACGTGATAGCGATCGTAAGCAGCGGCGGTCATGCAGACGTGATTGGGCGCCACGCGCACGAGCGTGCCGACCTCAAGGCGATCGAAGGGTAGCGGCGTGGGCGCGGTAACGACGCCGTGCTCCTGATTGGCGCGCTCGACGATCGCGTCGCCGAAGCTCTGCCGACCCAGCGCATCCAGAACGAGACCGAAGCCGTAATCGCGCGGCGCCGAGGCCGTGCTGCGGTCTTTGGAGAGCGCCATGCCGCCCGCATCGATCACCACCCGGTTCTCCGCGGGGCGCCGGTGGATCACGCTCGCCAGCACCGTCACGGCCATGGTCTCCGGCGCGCCCGAGCCGATCTGCACCTGAAACAAATCCTGGAACATATACACGCCCGGCCGCGTCTCCGTGACACCCACGAGGTTGCGGGCATGGAGCGCCGTGGGCGTCGAGCCCACGGAGATGATCGGCGTCGCGAGCCCGATCCCGCGCAGCCGCTCCGCCGCCGTCACGGCGGCGCGGCGCTCGGCCTCTGCCACCGCTTCGACCTCGGTGATGCTGCGGCAGGCATAGGAATGCCCGGCATGGGTCATGACCCCCGCGCAAAGCGAGCCTAGAGCGCGGCCGACCGCGACAAGCGCATCGCTCTCCGCGGCAATACCGCCTCGATGCTCGCCGCAATCGACCTCGACCAGCACGCGATGCTCGGCGCCGGTCGCGCGCGCATGGGACGAGATCGCCGCCGCTGTGTCGGGATCGTCCGTGACCACGCTCAGGTCCACGCCGGCGCGGCGGAGCGCAGCCGCCCGGTCGAGCTTCGCAGGCACGATGCCGACGGCATAGAGGATGTCGCGGAAGCCTTCACGCGCGAAGTACTCGGCCTCCGCGAGGGTCGAGACCGTGATGCCGCCCGCCTGCCCCGCCGTCGCCAGCCTTGCCACCGCCGCGCTCTTCGCGGTTTTCATGTGCGGGCGCAGCGCCACGCCGTGGCGCCGCACCGCGCCGGCCATGAGCTCGAGATTCCGCGCGAGCTTCGCTCGCTCGAGCAGCAGGCAGGGCGTGGGCAGGTCCGCAAGGCGCCGTGGCCGCGAGCCCGCCTCGAGCCCTTTGGTCGCGATCGGGACGCCCATCACATCAGGAACACGCCCTTGCCGGCGGTCTGGGCGTCGAACACCCGATAGGCTTCCGCGGCCTGGGCGAGATTCCAGCGATGGGTGAACAGGCGATCGACGGCGATGCCGCGCTCCTCGACGAAGCGCGCACACTCGGCCTGGCCGGTGGTCGAGAATGTCCAGGAGCCGATGATGGTGAGCTGCTTGCGCAGCATGTCCCGACTGACATCGAGCGTGACCGTATCGCCTTCGCCAACGAAGCACACCGTGCCCCAGGTGCGCGTGCCGCGCACGGCGGCAAGACGGCCCGCCGGAGAGCCCGAGGTGTCGAGCGCAAGGTCCGCGCCGCGGCCATGCGTCAACTCTTTGATCGCCGCGACGACATCGCCGGCGCGCGGGCCGACCATGGCGTCCGCCCCGAACTCCTTGGCGCGGCCGAGCCGCTCGGGGCTCATGTCGATCGCGATCACGCGCGCCCCCATCGCGGCCGCGAGCTGGGTCGCGGAGAGTCCGACCGGGCCCTGGCCGACCACCACCAGCGTGTCGCGGCCGGAGAGGTTCATGCGCCGGAGCGCGCCGTAGGCCGTGCCCGTGCCGCAGGAGATCGCGGCACCCGTCTCGAAGGAGAGCGCCTCCGGGAGCGGCACCAAGGTCGAGGCGGGCACCTTCATGAAACCCGCATGCGCGCCATGACCGGTGACGCCATAGACCACGATCCCCGACGCGCAGAGCTGCGACCAGCCGACGCGGCAGTGCTCGCAGACGCCGCAGCCCTTGTAATGGTGCACCATCACGCGGTCGCCGACGTTCGCCAAGCCCGGCTCGACGCCGGGCCCTACCGCGGCCACCACGCCGCAGGGCTCGTGGCCCGCGATGACCGGTCCGGTCACGGCGCCAAGCCCCAGAGCTTGGCTGCCACCCTTGGCGGCGCGGTAGAACTTGAGATCGCTACCGCACATGCCGGAGGCCTTGATCTCCAGTACCGCCTCGCCCGGTCCCGGCGTGGGATCGGGAAACTCCGCCAGCTCCAGGCTGCGCTCTCCCGTGAAGACAATGCCGCGCATCGGTGCCTCCCATCGGTATCGCGGACTCCAGGTACTGTTGCATGCTTTGCATGCAGAGCCAAAATTCGCTGACTCCCGTTGTTGATTCTATTGCCTAAATTGGCTCTGCTAACCCAATATCGCGTTTGCGCGGACCTATCCCGCCCCGGACGGGGAAGCGGCTTGCCGTCCCCGTCCGCCGCAGTCGAGCATGCGGTTGTTGAGTTCCGATGAACAAAACTAAGTGACCATTGCCCATGCGCATCACCGCCATCCACGACATCGTGGTTCCCATCGCCTCCTCGATCCGGAACGCCTACATCGATTTCAGCGCGATGACCGCGAGCGTCGTCGCGGTGGTCACCGACGCCCGCCGCGACGGCCGGCCGGTGGTGGGTTTCGGGTTCAACTCGAACGGTCGATATGCGCCGCAGGGGTTGCTGCGCGAGCGTTTCCTGCCCCGGCTCTTGGCGGCAAAGCCCGAGGAGATCCAGGACGAGAGCGGGCTGATCGACCCCGCGAAGGCCTGGGCCCAGATGATGCGCAACGAGAAGCCCGGCGGCCACGGCGAGCGCTCGGTCGCAGTCGGTGTCCTCGACATGGCGCTCTGGGACGCGGTCGCGAAGGCCGCGGGCGTGCCGCTCTGGCGCCTGCTCGCCGACCGCTACAACGGCGGCCGCGCGGACGAGACCGCCTGGGTCTACGCCGCCGGCGGCTACTACTACCCCGGCAAGGACGTGACGCAACTGCAGGAGGAAATGCGCGGCTATCTCGACCTCGGCTACACCACCGTGAAGATGAAGGTCGGCGGCGCCGACCTTGCGACGGACCTTCGGCGCATCGAGGCGGTGCTGGCGGTGGTCGGCAGCGGAGATCGGCTCTCAGTCGATGTGAACGGCCGGTTCGACCTCGACACCGCACTAGCGTTCGCCGACGCGATCGCGCCTTTCG
>DATMMM010000225.1:0-14021 GCA_035569735.1 Allostellaceae bacterium
GGAGCGGCTGGGCTGAGCTCTATTCCTTGACACCGAGCCCGCGCATGAAGCGGTCGCGGAGCTGCGCGGGGTCGCGCTCGGTGGTGGCGACGGCGGGCTTGTGGTCGATGCGCGCGGCGATGAAGGAGGGGCCGTCTTGGGCAAGTGCGCGGGCGGTGAGCTGCTCGAAGCTTGCCTCGTCGAGTGCCCAATCGCTCTGCTGGATGCCGGCGCCGCGGGCGATCGCCACGAAATCCGTGCCGAAGGCGCTCGCGGTCGGTTGCGATCCCGTGATCTGATAGGCCCGGTTGTCCATCACCACGATGAGCAGGTTCTTCGGCTGCAGTGTGCCGATGGTGGCGAGCGCGCCCAGCTGCATCAGGAGCGAGCCGTCGCCCTCGAGCGCGACGACCCGGCGCTTGGGCTGCGCGAGCGCGACGCCGAGCGCGATCGGTATCGCGAGCCCCATGCTGCCCAGCATGTAGAAATTCTGCGGCCGCCGGCCCGCGGCCCAGAGGTCGAAGTTGGTGTTGCCGATGCCGCCGACCACGGCCTCGTCGTTCCGCAGCAGCGCCACCAGGCGCTTGGTGATGTCGAAGCGGTTCAGGACCTTGGGCTGGTTCGGCGGCATCGGCCGCGCCTCACTGCGAGAAGGTTTTGCCGCCGGTCAACAGCGGCGACAGGATCAGGCAAGCCGGCGACTGGGTCGCGATCGCCTGCTTGATCGAGCGGTCCAGGATGAACTCGAGCTCGTCGATGCGGGTGATCGTGTGATGCTCGATGCCGAGCGACTGCAGCACCGGCCGCATGGTGCGGCACACCATGGCTTGGCCCAGATTGAACTCGCCGAGCGTGCCGCGCTCGGAGACGATCATGATCAGCGGGATCTGGTAGGGCACGGCGAGCGAGGCCAGCACATTGGCGAGGGTGGCGAAGCCGCTGGTTTGCATCAGCAGCACGCCCCGCATTCCGCCCATCCAGGCGCCCGTGAGGATGCCGAGCGCCTCCTCCTCGCGGGTGGTCGCGAAGGCGGTGAAATCCATGTCCTCGTGGAGCGCGCGGATCAGCGGCGTCAGCACGCGATCGGGCACGTATGTCGCGAGCCGCACCTGGTTGCGCTTCAGCGTCTCCTGCACGATCGCGTGCCAGGAGTGCCCGGCAGTGCCGCTCTGTTCTTCTTTTGCCGCCATGGCGCGCTTCCGAGGCCCCTTGCCTTGACACCCGAGCCAACGCTGTTAACAATTTTGCGCGCTCTTGAAAAGCCCCGAAAACAACGAATGCCGCGGGCGAGTCGTCCGCCCATGAGGTGATCATGGCCAGCGATCTCGCGCCGCCCCGCAATCGCTCCATCGTCGACGATCCCGTGGCGCTCCAGGTGGTCTGGACGCGGCTCATCGCCATCGCGGACGAGGCGGCGGCAACCTTGCGGCGCACGTCCTTCTCGCCGATCGTGCGCGAGTCCAACGACTTCGCCTGCGTGATCTTCGACGCCGAGGGCAATGCGATGGCCGAGAACACCATCGGTATCCCCTCCTTCAACATGACGCTGTCGCGCACGCTGGCGCATTTCCTGTCGATCCGGCCGGCGCCGGATTGGCGGCCCGGCGACGTCGGGATCTGCAACGATCCCTGGCTCACCTCGGGGCATCTTCCGGACATCACCATCCTGGCGCCCGTGTTCGCCGAGCACCGGCTCGTCGCCTGGACCGGCAGCATCGCGCACATGGCCGATATCGGCGGCACGCTCTGGTCGGCCGATACGCGCGAGGTCTTCGAGGAGGGCATCCTGATACCGCCGCTGCTCTATTTCGTGGAGGGCCGCGCGAACCCGGACCTGCAGGCGATGATCCGGGCCAACGTCCGGCTGCCCGAGCAGGTGCTGGGCGACATCGCCGCGCAGATCGCGGCCGGCGAGACCGCCGCGCGCGGCCTGCGCGATCTGATCGCGCGCGAGGGGATCGGCGATCTCGCGCCGATCTCGCGCGAGATCTGCGCCCGCACCGAGCGCGCGATGCGGGCCGCGATCGCCGCCATTCCCGACGGCACCTACCGCAGCGCGCTCGATCTCGACGGCACCGGCGAGGAGCCCGTGCACATCGAGGTCGCGGTGGAGAAGCGCGGCGAGGAGCTCTTCATCGACTATACCGGCACCTCGCCCGAGGTCGGGCGCGCGCTCAACACCGTGATGAACTACACCGAGGCCTATTCCTGCTACCCCGTCAAATGCGCGCTCGATCCCGCCACACCGCGCAACGAGGGCACCTACCGGATGATCCACGTGAGCGCGCCCGAGGGCTCGATCCTGAACCCGCGCTTCCCGGCGCCGGTGCACGCGCGCCAGCTGGTCGGGCATTGCCTGGCGGCCGCGATCTACGAGGCGCTGGCGCCAGTGCTGGGCGAGCGCATCGTCGCGGAATCCGGCAGCGCGCCGACCTTGCGCGTGCTGGTCTCCGGCTATCGCGAGGAGCGCCGGCGCTATACCGCGATCCTCTTCATCAACGGCGGCATGGGCGCGCGGGCGCGGCGCGACGGCCTCTCGGCGACGTGCTTTCCCTCGAACGTGGTCTGCGGCTCGATGGAGATCATCGAGGCGCTCTCGCCGCTGCGCATCTGGCGCAAGGAGCTCGCCTGCGATTCCGGCGGCGCCGGCCGCTTCCGCGGCGGGCTCGGGCAGGACGTCGAGATCGAGCTCACGGGCGACCGGCCGGCGATGCTGTCGCTGCTGGTGGAGCGCGTGCGCCATCCCGCGCGCGGCGTGCTCGGCGGCAACGCGGGTGCCTCGTCCCGGGTGGTCTGGAACGATCGCGACGGCGGCTTCCCGGTCAAGGGCAAGAGCCCGATCGCGGCGGGCGATCGGCTGCGCGTGCGCTACCCCGGCGGTGGCGGGTTCGGCGATCCCCGCGAGCGTGAGCGCGGCGCGGTGCGGGCCGACCTGGACGCGGGCCTGATCTCGGAGACGGCGGCGCGCGAGGTCTATGGTCTATGACCCGCTACCTCGCGGGCGCCGATGTCGGCGGCACTTTCACCGACATCGTCCTCTACGACGCCGAGACCTGCACGCTCAGCGTCAACAAGCTGCTGACCACGCCCGACGATCCCCGCCGCGCCATCCTCGACGGGCTGAGCGCACTCGGGGCGCGCGCGGAGAGTGTCGTGCACGGCACCACGCTCGTCACCAACGCGCTGATCGAGCGCCGCGGCGCGCCGGTGGGCCTGATCACCACCGAGGGATATCGGGACGTCCTGGAGATCGGCAACGAGCTCCGCTACGACACCTTCGATCTGCAGCTCGAGCGGCCGCCGCCGCTGGTCGAGCGGCGGCTCCGGAAAGCGGTGCCGGAACGGATCGGCGCGGACGGAAGCGTGGTGCTCGCGCTCGATGAGGCGGCGGTGCGCGAGGCAGCCGCGGCGCTTCGAGAGAGCGGCGTGCGCTCGATCGCGATCGCGTTCTTCAACAGCTACCGCAATGGGGCTCACGAGCTGCGCGCGAAGCAGCTGATCGCCGAGGCCCATCCCGATCTTGCCGTCTGCGCCTCCGCCGAGATCGCGCCGGAGGTGCGCGAGTACGAGCGGTTCTCGACCTGCGTCGCCAATGCCTATGTGGCGCCAATCGCGCTCCGATATCTGCTCGAGCTCGAGCGGTCGCTGGGCGTGCCGCTCTTCATCATGCTGTCGGACGGCGGCATCACAACGGCGCGGACCGCCAGCGAGCAGCCGATCGCGCTGGTGGAGTCGGGGCCTGCGGCGGGCGCCATGGGCGCGGCGTTCCTGGCGCGGCAAGCGGGCTGGGCGGATGTGATCGCCTTCGACATGGGCGGCACCACCGCGAAGGTAAGCCTGATCCATGGCGGTCTGCCGCACCGCGGCCACGAGCTCGAGGTCGCGCGGCTGCGGCGTTTCAAGAAGGGCAGCGGCTTGCCGCTGCGGCTGCCGGCGATCGAGCTCATCGAGATCGGCGCCGGCGGCGGCAGCATCGCGGGTGTCGACGAGCTCGGGCTCTTGCGCGTGGGACCGCGGAGCGCCGGGGCGGTCCCGGGCCCTGCCTGCTATGGCCGGGGCGGCGAGGATCCCACGGTGACCGACGCCGACCTGATCCGAGGATATCTCGCGCCGGACCGGTTCCTGGGCGGGCGGATGCGGCTCGACCGCTCGCGCGCGGCGGCGGCTCTGGAGCGCCTCGGCGACCGGCTCGGCCTCGGCCTTGCGGAGACGGCGGCCGGGATCGCGCGCGTGGTCGACAACAACATGGCGACGGCGGCGCGCGTGCACATCGCGGAGTCCGGCACCGATCCGCTGCGCTATCGCATGGTCGCCTTCGGCGGCGCCGGCCCCGTGCACGCCTACGAGATCGCGCGTCTGCTGAGCGTTCGCGAGGTGATCTTCCCGCGCGGCGCCGGCGTCGCCTCGGCGATCGGCATGCTGGTGGCGCCGCGCAGCGTCGAGTACACGCGCAGCCTGATCATGCGGCTCGACGGCCTCGATTGGCGATCGGTGGACGAGGCCATCGCCGAGCTCGAGGCCCGCGGCCGGGCGGTGCTGCGCCAATCCAATCTGCGCGACGAGGAGATCGCGGTCGAGCTCTCCGCGGACATGCGCTATGTCGGGCAAGGCTTCGAGGTGACGGTGCCGCTCGATCGCGAGAGCCAGGCCCAGCGCGATGCCGCGGCGTGGCGGCGCGCCTTCGAAGCGCAGTACGAGCGGCGGTTCGGCCGCAGCCTCGGCATGCTCTCCGTCGAAGTCGTGTCGTGGCGCCTCAGGGTCGTGGCGCCCGCGGCGGTTTCCGAGCTTCGTTTCGGCGGATTGGACTCGGCCGGAGGCGAGGCGCTGATCGAGCGCCGCCCGGCTTATTTCGAGGAATGCGCGGGCTTCATCGAGGTTCCCGTCTATGCGCGAGACCGGCTCGCGACGGCCGTCCGCATCTCGGGTCCGGCCCTCGTCGAGGAAGCGGAGTCGACCGCGGTGGTGGGCCCGAGCGCGTCCGCCGTCGCCGATCCCCACGGCAACCTGATCATGAGCCTGCGAGGCACAGCACCCATGAAGGAGATCCGTCGCGACGCGCCGTGAGCACGAGCAGGGCTTGCGCCTGCTGCGCGTGGCGCAGCCGGTGCTGCAGCCTCGCGCCGAACCTTCGCAGCTGCCGATGGCGGCGATCCGGACCGAGTTCGAGGCCGGCGCGGTCCAAGTGATCTTCCTGGCTCTGACCGGACTTCCCGGGACCGCGCCGCGGGGACTCTTGACCGCGGATGAGGAGGCGCGCGCGCGACGGCTGGTCGCGGCGCCCGTGAGACGCGGCTTCATCGGGGGACGCTGGCTCGTGCGCTCTGTGCTGGCGGCATTGACCGGTGCCGAGCCGCGGTCGCTCGAGCTTCAGGCGGGTGCGCACGGCAAGCTGTTCCTCGCCGGCCATGAGCGGGATGGGCCCTGCTTCAACCTGTCCCATTCCGGCGGTCTCGCGGCGATGGCGCTGCTCCGCGACCTCCGCGTCGGCATCGATATCGAGGCCAAGCGTCCGCTCACCGACACCACCCTGCTGGCGCGCCGCATCCTGGGTCCGCGCGAGCGCGAGCGGTTCGATGCCTTGCCCGAAAGCGCGCGCGAAGCCGCCCTGCTCGCCGCCTGGACCCGCAAGGAAGCCGTGCTCAAGGCCGTGGGCACGGGCATCTCCGGCAGCCTGCGCTCGATCGAGATGCTGGCTGACGCGGGCGACCACGCGGTCGTGCACGACGCGGAGCCGCAGGCGATTTGGTCTCTATGCAAGCTCTCGATGCCGTCCGGCTATCAGGGCGCCGTCGCGGTGGAGGGAGAGGCGCGCCGCCTGGTGATCTGGCAGGCCCTGTCATTTGAGTCAAAATAAAGAGCGGTCGGCACCGCGGCGAGGAAGCGCTTGCCCCATCCCGCCATTCAGCCTAGAGACGGCTTTGTGAGCGAGACCGTCCTGGTGACCGGGGGCGCCGGTTATATCGGCAGCCACGCCTGCAAGGCCTTGGCACGAGCCGGATACCGGCCCGTTGCCTACGACAGCCTCATCCGGGGCCATCGCGAGGCCGTGCGCTGGGGTCCCTTCGTCGATGCGGACCTCGCCGATATCGAGCGGCTCGCCGACGCTTTCAAGCGCCACAAGGTCGCCGCGGTGATGCACTTCGCCGCCTTCACCTACGTCGGCGAATCCATGACCAATCCCGAGCTCTATTTCCGCAACAACGGATACAACAGCCTGCGCCTCCTGGAGGCGATGCGCGCCGCGGGCGTGCGCCACATCGTGTTCTCCTCGACGGCGGCGATCTACGGCAATCCCGATCGCGTGCCCATCCCCGAGAGCGCGCCGCAGCGGCCGGTCAATCCCTATGGCGAGAGCAAGCTCATGGTGGAGCGGATGCTGCACTGGTATGGGGCGGCGCACGGCTTCACGCATGCGGCGCTGCGCTATTTCAACGCGGCGGGCGCCGACATGGATTGCGAGATCGGCGAGGACCACGAGCCCGAGACCCATCTGATCCCGCTGGTGCTGCAGGCGGCAATGGGACGGCGGCCGCGGATCGACGTGCTCGGCACCGATTACCCGACACCCGACGGCACCGCCATCCGCGACTACATCCATGTCCAGGACCTGGCCGACGCGCACGTGAAGGCGCTGGCGCATCTAATGCAAGGCGGCGCCAGTCTCGAGCTGAACCTCGGCACCGGTGTCGGCCACTCCGTTCGCGAGGTGATCGCGGCCGCCGAGCGCGTCACCGGCCGGCGCATCCCGCAGCGGGAGACCGGGCGCCGTCCCGGCGATCCGCCGGTGCTGGTCGCCGAGGCGAGCCGGACGCGCGAGGTCTTGGGCTGGGTCCCAACGCTCTCGACGCTCGACACCATTCTCGCGAGCGCCTGGGCCTGGCACAATCGGCGCAGTCCCTGACGCAGACAGACGACGAGGGGGAGCCCTGCATGGCATTCGATCCCGAGGAAGTGAAGCAGCTGAAGCGTCCGCGGGGCTTGCCGTTCCGGATCGGCAAGATCGGCCACGTCGTGCTCAATGTCAGCGACGTCCGGCGCTCGGTGCGCTTCTACACGGAAATGCTCGGCTTCGAGGTCAGCGACGTTTATCCCGACGGCATGGTGCCCGGCGGGATGGTGTTCATGCGCTGCAACGCCGATCATCACGGCGTGGCGCTGGTCGGGATCATGCCGGGCCAGTCGCCCAACAAGGAGCTCAACCACATGGCCTTCGAGGTCGGGACCCTCGACGAGGTGCTGCGCGCCCGCGATTACCTGCGCGCGCACAAGGTGCCGATCGATTTCGAGGGCCGGCGCCGCGCGGGCTGCCAGATCGCGGTCGAGTTCCGCGACCCCGACGGGCACCGCCTGGAGATCTACTGGGGCCTCGATCAGATCGGCAGCGACGGCCGCGCGCGGCCCTCGACCGAGTGGAAATGGGCGCAGAGCCTCGACCAGGCGATCGCCGATCCCGTCCGCGGCCAGGACACCACGCTGCAGACTCCGGCCGTGCCGAAACGATAGCCGGCGCGGTCATTCCTTCGGCGGCGCCTCGATCACGCCGCTCGCGAGGAAGCCGCCGTCGACGGCGAGGACGTGGCCCGTGACGTAAGAGGCCTCGTCGCTTGCCAGGAACACCGCCGCCGCCGCCACTTCCGCCGCCGTGCCGTAGCGGCCGAGCGGCAGCCGCCGGGTCCAGATCGCCCGCTCCGCCGGCGACAGCATGGACTCCACGAGCGGCGTCTCGATCGGACCTGGCGCGATCACGTTGACGCGGATCTTGCGGGATGCCAGCTCCACCGCCATCACCTCGCTCAGCGTGACCAGCCCTCCCTTGGAGGCGCCATAGGCTGCGCGGCCCAAATTGCCGCGCAGCCCCGAGATCGAGCCGATGTTGATGATGCTGCCGCCCTCCGGCGGCATCCGCCGCGCGACCGCCTGGCTCATCAGGAACGTGCCGCGCAGGTTCACCGCGAGGATGCGGTCGAAGAGCTCGACGGGCGTATCGAGGAACGGCTTGTTGGCGCCGATGCCCGCGCAGTTCACGAGCACGTCGACGCGCTCGAACCGCGCGAGCACGGCCTCGACCAGCCGCGCCACGCTGGCGCCGTCGCTCACATCGAGCTTGTGGCGATGAAGCCGAGGTTTGCCGCCGCCCGTCAGGCCGTCATCGGGGCAAGCAAGATCCGCGGCGATCGCCTCCGCACCCTCGGCCGCGAAGCGCTCCGCGATGGCCGCTCCGATGCCACTGGCGCCGCCGGTGACGATGGTGATTTTTCCCTGCGGCTTCATGACGCGCTCCCGGCGAGAAGGGAGAGCGGAGAGTGGGTCAGCGGCATCCTATCTGCAAGAGAGGACCGCCCGGCGATATAGTGACCGGCAACCGGACAAAGGCCGCCTTCATGACCGAGACCAAGATCGAAACCGGCGCGCGGTACCGTTCCAATTTGCGGGGCGAGGTCGACAGCGCGGCGCTCTACCGCGCGCTCGCCGATGCCGAGGAGAATCCGCAGCTGGCGGAGGTCTACCGCCGGCTCGCCGCGGTGGAGGAGGCACACGCGGAGTTCTGGCGCAAGGAGCTCGCGCGGGTGGGCGCGCGGCTGCCGGCGTTGCGCGCGGGTTGGCGCACGCGGTTCCTGATCCGGCTCGCGCACTGGTTCGGGCCGACCTTCGTGCTGCCGACGGTCGTGAGCCTGGAGCGGGCCGACGTCTCGCGCTATGACGCGCAACCCGAGGCGACCGCGAGCGGTCTGCCCAGCGCCGAGCGCTCGCACTCCCGCGTGGTGACGGCGGTGCTGGAGAACGCGCCGAGCGGCGCCATCGGTCCGGCGCTGGCAAAGCTCGAGGGCCGGCACCACGGCGTCGGCGGCGGCAACGCGCTCCGCGCGGCGGTGCTGGGCGCCAACGACGGGCTGGTCTCCAACCTGAGCCTGGTGATGGGCGTGATCGGCGCGGCGGTTTCCGAGCACACGATCCTGGTGACGGGGCTCGCGGGGCTGGTGGCGGGTGCCTCCTCCATGGCGATGGGCGAGTGGCTGTCGGTCACGAACTCCCGCGAGCTCTTCGAGAGCCAGGTGCGCACGGAGGCGGACGAGCTCGAGCACAATCCCGCGGAGGAGCAGGAGGAGCTGGCGCTCATCTACCAGGCCAAGGGCCTGAGCCAGGACGAGGCGCGCACGCTGGCCAGGCGGCTCTTCGCCGACCGCAAATCCGCGCTCGACACGCTGGTGCGCGAGGAGCTGGGCCTCGATCCCGATGAGCTCGGCGGCTCGCCCTATGTCGCCGCGGTCACGTCCTTCGGTCTCTTCTCGGTCGGCGCGATCTTCCCGGTGCTGCCGTTCTTCTTCCTGAGCGGGCTCCCCGCCGTGGCGGCAAGCCTCGGGCTCGCGGGCCTGGCGCTCGCGGTGATCGGTGTCGCGACCTCGATCTTCACCGGGCGTAGCGCCGCCTTCTCGGCGCTGCGCCAGCTCGTGATCGGCTACGGCGCCGCCGCCATCACCTTCGGCATCGGCAAGCTCGTGGGCGTGAGCCTCGGGGGGTAATTGGGTTTCCGGTCGCATGAAATTGGCTCTCCACCGGACTCGCGCCCACTGATCTCATTCGATAAATCGGCTTTGTTTTGCCAATGCAGGATTTTCGCGCGGTCCGCCCCTTCGGCGGTTGGGCGGGGTGCGGCGGAGCTCCGCAGGCGGATGCCGCGACGGGCTCCGCCGCATCGCTGCCTTGCTCCGGCGCGTCCGGGGCCCGACGCCCTCCCGCGCACTCAACCGGTTCGCCGCACTCAGCACCGCGCTCGCCATCTCTCGCTCCTCTGCCGATCGGGGCTCGGCACAAGACAAGTCCCGCCGATCGACAGCTGAGCACAGGATTGTTCAGGCGCGCTCAACAAAGGCGATGCCCGTCCTTAGACGCGCGCCGCTTCGGGTCGAGCGCCAGTCGCCGTCCGAAAAGCCACCAATATCCCGTTCGTCAATCTCTTCTACAGGGCCAGACGTTTTGGCTCCATCCGACCGAGGTCGTGCGCTGACCTATTTGCAGGGGAAGGCGCTGGTGAGGGCCTTGTATACGACAACCCGCTCAGCCTGATTCAGCATCTCAGGGTGGCTCTTAAGATGCCGAAGGTGAACTAATGCGTCTTGAGCGGGAAGCATACCTTGAGGAGCGACGGGCGCTCGTCAATGCAGAAGGCGAGCAAGCGCGATCCTACGACAAGGCAATTCTCACACTCAGCGCAGGACCGCTGGGCCTGTCGTTGATCGGAGTAAAGGCGCCCTCCGGCGTGAAATTGAGGCCCCACAAACACCGGAAGACCGGATCTATTGCCGCCAAGCCCACTCATGCTTAGGCCGGACGCTTGCCGAATATGCGACGCAAGGGGGTCAAATATAATTGTACCGCCGTTTTCATTTGGAGCTGCTCGGCATCATCAAGGCCGAAAACAATCCCAGACGCTTCTCTATCGTCCGGAATGTATAGGGTCCCCGCCAGCCGATCCCAAACGGTAAGCCCAAAACCGAAATTACTTCCGAAATGTTTTGGATTATTGCTGTGGTGGATCATGTGCATAGAGGGGCTAACAAACACTGTGCTTATAATGGGTGGAAACGATATCCAAATATGCGAATGCTGTAAGTGATAAGCTCCAACCGTGTAATGCAAAATGAAAAGAACATTCAGTGCAAGAAAATTGGCATTGATATCTCGATACACGTATAAAAAGCCGCTGCTAACGATAGCAAATACCAGGGCAAGGACTGTCGACGAAAATATAGATGCGAGCGGGTGTACGCGAACTGCTGTAAGCGGTGTCATGACTTCGGCAGAATGATGAACTTTGTGCAACTCCCACAGCAGTGGATTTTTATGTTGCAGGAAATGTTGCAGGAAATTTCCAATGTCGTAAGCTAGAAAAAGTGCAACACTGTATATTACTATATCAGGGAATCCCGCGGTCCACTGGGGGCCTGGGCCGAACGCAAAGCGCAACATAGCGACGACTTTTTCGGCAAGGCTAAAACCGCCTAGAAAACCAACGCCGGATACGGTTCCGAGAATCAAGAAATTCAAGGCGATGACTTTATAATCATTAATAGAAGAGCGATGAAGAATTACGTCGCGCCGCAACATCTCTCGAGCGGCTTCATGTAAAGACCCTGTACGATGGTAACAAATGGCCAATGCCAAAATGAAAGTAATCGACAAATAAGGAATGTAGAATCGACCTTCATATGAGAAAATAGTCGAAACGACATCCTCTGCGAGAGAGTTCAAGATAGTTGACGCGTGTTCCACCTATCGATGTCCTCCTAAAGGGCAATTCGACTCAAGTATTTCGCCATTCTCCAGCGTTGATCCTGTGATGCAGAGGCAAAGGGGACGTTATTGATCGCCAGCTCTCGCAGCGGCACGCTGCTTGCGGTCAAGGAAGCGGAGGTACAGGTTATTTGGCTCCAACTTTAACGCCACGCTGAGCGCTGAGCGAGCGGCGGTCAGGTCGCCGTCCGCGCTCGCTTCGTGCTCATCCCAAATGGCCTCGACGACATTGCGGGCCGCGTCCAGCTGTGTGTCCTCGGAAGAACTGATGGTGAGATAGCGCTCCACGGGCTCGCGCAACCGCTTCAGGTCCTCCACACGAATTGGGTCCGGCGGATAGAAGTTGTGATATTCAATTCGAGGCCTGTCATCCGTGAGGCTTGGCGTATCGCTCAGATAGGCCGCGAGCGTTTCATCCGCCGCCACGAAAGTTGCCAGGAGGTCTTCGGGCGAGCGCAGCCCGACGGCGGTGAGATCATCAGCCACCGAAGGCGCTGACATGCGCTTGGCAAGCATGTCGCGATCGACCAGCAGCGGCTCGTCGGAGGCGATGGCCACGCCTTCCATTCTGTCAGGCAGCCACAAGGATACGTGCTTGAATTGGCTCAGCATGGCCTTGAGGATCATCTTCGACAGAACGCCGCGTGCCATATCCAAGGGCGCCCACTGGGCGAGAACGGCCCCGGGGCGCATCCTCTGCTTTGCAAGCGCATAAAACTCCTCTGTGTAGAGATTGACGACGCCGGCATCGTGAGGCGGCGGCGGCTCGAGGGTGATCACGTCGAAGGTATTGCTTGTGCCGAGGAGGTAATGGCGCCCGTCCGCCACGACCTTGTGCACCCTGGGGTTCTCCTGAAACCGCCTGTTGATGGGGACGAAATACCGGGCAAAGTCGAACACCGCCGGCGCCAAATCGACGGCGTAGATGGCTCGCAATTCCTCGTGGGTGGTCACGGCACCCACCGTGGTTCCGGTGCCGATGCAAATGACGGCAGCCGTCTCCGAGGGACCCGCATGGAGGAGCACGGGATAGTGCCCCAAGGCAGCCATGTAGCGTCTTCCCTCGGGGCGATTGTTCGCATAGCTCTTAGAATTGACCAAAAGCTGCTGGTACTTTCCGGTCACCTCGTCCTCGTACTCCAGCACGGCGAAGGTTGCTTCCCTGGATTCCCTCAGCTCCAGGACTTCAGCACCCTTGAATGCGGTCAACTGCCGTTCCAGGTAATGCGGACCCAAGACCAGGAACGATACCAAGACAACGCTCAGGGCCATTGCTCCTTGCCGCCATAGGCTGGTCAGAAGGCCAGGCTGCGACGCGGCACTCGTCAGGTAGAGAAGGAGGTTCATGAGGATCAGGGCGGTCAGCGCCCACTGACTGCCGAGTTGGGGAATCAGAACGAATCCCGCCGCGAGAGACCCCAAGACGCCGCCGATCGTATTGACGGCATAGAGCGCGCCGATCCTGCGCCCTAAAGCACTCATCCGCGTCGCGGTCAGCTCGCTGGCAAGGGGAAAGCCGATGCCGATGAGAGTGGTCGGCAACAGGAGGGCTACGACACAGGTGAAAAAGAACGAGACATCATCTCCCATCAGCATTTGTGCTCGGATCGGAACAAGCTCCGCTATCGGGGAAAGCAATGCGTGAAGCGTCGAGGCCTTGCCGAGTGTCGCAAGGGTGAGCGTGGCGGCAACCGCTATGCCGAGTTGAGCGAGGGCAAAGTAGCGAAGCAAATGATCCTTGTGAGGCGCGAGAAATTTGGCGCAAAGGAATGCCCCCAACACCAACCCGATCAGGTATGTGCCGAGCATGCCGGAGAACGCATAGACGCTGGAGGTGCTGATGTTGGTCAGGAAACGGAACCAGACGACCTCGTAGGCGATGGAAACAAAGCCGGAGCAGGCGAAAATCCAGATCAACAAAGTGGCCGCGCCACCGTCTGATTTCTTGCTGTGCACCGGCTCCGGTTCTCGTTCTTCCACCCGCAAGGGCTGCTCGTGGCGCGCGGCCAGCAGACTGGAGCCGCCGACACAAGCGTAGACAATCGATGCGAACAAGCTCGATCCTGTCACGCCGATCAACCCGATGAGGATGAAGCCCACAACCAGCGTGCCGACGGCCGCTCCCAGGGTGTTGAACCCGTAGAGGAGACCGATCTGATTTGCCAGTTCCGTCCGGGAGCGAGCCAGGAACCTGACCAGGAACGGCAGCGTCGCTCCCATCAAGATCGTTGGCAGCGATAAAGTCGCGAGCGACAGGAAGACGATAAAGGGCAACCGAGCCGAGGAGCCGAGGTCCAGCATCGGCGACATCCAGCCGATCCAGATGGACCACTGTGATAAAAACGCCGTGACGGCAATCGAGACCAGCGCGAGGATGAGTTCCAGAAATCCGTAGGCCCTGAGGGGGCGAGTAACAGCATCGGCGACCCGACCGCCGAAAGCACTCCCGACGGAAAGGCCGAAAAAGAAACTGGCGACAGTAACACTGACCGACAACGTCGTGCTTCCCAGCACAAACTGCAGTTGTTTGAACCAAACGACCTGCAGGGTAAGGGACGCGGCACCTGACGAGAAGAAGATTGCAGTAACCAGCGCCTTGAGCGTCGCGCCAACTGCATCCGGGATAGAAGGAGTACTCGGCGAAAGAACGGATTGAGGATCGTTACCGCGTTCTGGTCTCACCGTCACTTTCCCCCTTTTGGCTCTCGCACGGCCGAGGGTATCGGCGATTGGTTAATCAGCGGCTAAGT
>DATMMM010000226.1:0-9534 GCA_035569735.1 Allostellaceae bacterium
CGGCCGCAGTACGGGCCCGTAGAGGCGCAGTACCGCAGCATGGCCCGCATGTGGACTCCGATGGCGCTCCAAATAGACCGCCTGAGGGAGCTGCTATGGGATAAGAAGAGATCTCTCGGGTGCCTCCGCAGCGTCAATCGCGCGGCGCCTCACCCTTCAAGGCGCATGATCTCCGCGGACTTCGGTTGCATCTCGATCGGCTCCGTCAGCACGAAGCGATAGAAACCCTGGTCCAGGCGAAAGAAGATCGTTCCCGCCGGTCCTGGGTTCTCGATGTGAGCGGGCTTGCTGGCCTCGCCGATCTGGCATTGGTCGAGCGTCGCGTGTCCCCAGCCCTCCTCGGGTATCGTGACGCGGTAGCGTCCGCCCTTGAGCCAGAAGCGACTTAGAATCGGTCGCGATTTCGCGCCTGCGCCTTCGTCGATCGTCACGACGCCAGTATTGGTCTGCATCAACAACCCTCTCCCTTGGTCGGTTCGGTCGAGCGCGGCTTGCACGCTGAGTTCCCAGGGTAGCATCAAGCCGCGGGAGTAGCCTAATCGACGCGCCCGGCCGCGCATCGCGCACGCTGGCGCTCGGCGGTCTTGGGTGCGCTCGCAGGTAAAAAGCGAGAGAGCGGCGGCCCCCGGAGTCACCACCAGGATGGTGCGGGCGTCGAGCGATGGCTTGCAGCGGCGCCTGCGGTGAGAACCGCGGGCCGCGGAAACGAAAGAGGGCCGGGGGTCGAGGCCGGCCCTCTTTCTCGCCCGCAGCGGGGGGATTTCTGGATCCCGCCGCGCGCGTCCAAAAAATAAGGCCGCGACAATCACTGGGGACGGCAGCGGCCTCGTCGCCCAGGTAACCCGATCCATGCGGGCGACCACTCAGTATAAGTCCGGATCTTTCGCCTTGGCTGTACGGGATCATACAGGGCCCCATTCCGGGGCTTGGCACCGCCAGCCTGCGAGTGCGGTATGGCCGCGCCGCCGCCCGGCATGCCGGCCGGCTGGGCCTTGTCGTCTTGCGCACAAAATGCCCAGCCCTTGTCAGTAAGCGCCCCTTTTTCGGGACGCCACCGCGCATTCCATAAGCTAAGTACCGGTTTTGACATACCGGAGGAGCATCCGGTGAGGATGCCCTCTGTTACACTGTCCTGGAAATTTTCGGGCCGAGCGCTATGCCATCGCGATCCGAATACCTGAGAGACATGGCGTGGGAATGCCGACAACTCGCCGGTGCGACGAGTGATCGTAGTGTGCGGCTGGACCTCCTGCTCATGGCTGAGAAGTTCGAGCTGCTGGCACACGCTCGAGATTCGGAATGGGGAACCAAGCTTCCCAAAACTGAAGCGGCACCTCTTCTCAAATCCGACCACTAGAGCATTTTCCGCCGAACTGGACACCGGGTCGGCGCAGAAAATGCGACCAATCAAGAATCTAGAGCATGTTCCGAATCAACTTGATCGGAACATGCTCTAGAACTTAAACCCGGCCGGTACTCGCCCGTTCTGGGGCTTGGCGCCGCCAGCCATCGGAGTGCGGTATAGCCGCGCCGCCGCCCGGCACGCTGGCCGGCGGAGCTTCTTCTTCTTGCCCGCATCAGAGCGCGCCGATACGGTCCGATTGCGCTCGTGCGCCCCAGGCCGGCCGCGCGGGCGGGCAGGCGAATTGATGGGGATTCGGATTGGTATGCTGAGATTTCTGGCCGCAGCCTTCGACGAAGGAGCGGGGGCGCTGCGCGCCAGAGTTGCCGGGATTTTGGGCCTGCTGCTCACGGCGAACGCGTTGGCCTGGCTCTGGGCGCTGCTGGCGTTCCGCTCCTATCCGCTGCTGCTCGGCACCGCCGTCCTCGCCTACGGCTTCGGCTTGCGTCATGCCGTGGACGCCGACCACATCGCCGCCATCGACAATGTGACGCGCAAGCTCATGCAAGAGGGCAAGCGGCCGATTGCCGTCGGCTTCTTCTTCTCCCTCGGGCATTCGACGGTGGTGGTCGTGGCCGTGGCGGCGATCGCGCTCGCGGCAGTCCTGCTGCAGAGCCGGTTCGACTGGCTCAAGGAGGTCGGCGGGCTGATCGGCACGAGCGTCTCCGCCTTTTTCCTGTTCGCGATCGCGATCGCCAATATCTTCATCCTCGCCGCCGTCTATCGCAGCTTCCGCAAGCTCAGGCGCGGCGAGCGCCTCGTCGAGGGCGACCTCGATGTGTTCCTCGCCAAGCGCGGACTACTCGGGCGCCTCTTCCGTCCGGTCTTTCGGCTGGTCCGCAAGAGCTGGCACATGTATCCGCTCGGGCTGCTCTTCGGCCTGGGCTTCGACACCGCGACCGAGATCGGACTGCTCGGCATCTCCGCCGCGGAAGCCTCCAAAGGCTTGCCGCTCTGGTCGATCATGGTATTCCCGGCGCTGTTCGCCGCGGGCATGTCGCTCGTCGACACCGCCGACAGCGTGCTGATGGTCGGCGCCTATGGCTGGGCATTCGTGAAGCCGATCCGCAAGCTCTACTACAACATGACGATCACGTTCGTGTCGGTGCTGGTGGCGCTGGTGGTCGGCGCGATCGAGGTGCTCGGCCTCGCCGCCGACCGGCTGAGCCTGGAGGGGTCATTCTGGAGCGCGGTCGGCTCGCTCAACGACAACTTCGGCAGCCTTGGCTATGTCATCATCGGCATCTTCGCCGCGACCTGGCTGGTCTCGACCGCGATCTACCGATTGAGGAAATACGACGAGACCGAGGCGACCTAGAGCAGCTCGACAGTCTCAAACCATACGCTTGGCGATCTCCTCGAGCATCGCCCCGGTGGCGCGGCCGCCGAGGGCACCGTCGATCTGGGCCCTTGACCTGGCCTGCATCAGTTTCGGTTGGGGCGCTCAGCAACCGGCGTCGAAAGCGCCTCGGCCAGTGCGTCGGCGAGTTCCTCACACTGGCGCGCCAGATCGAGTATCTGCTCATCGAGCGGGCTGATCCCCACTGACCCGGCCGCGATGTCACGCAGGAGCCTGGCTTGCTCCCGCAGCTGGCCGACCCGGTCCATGCCGCGCCCCGCTTGCTTCGGTTGCCGGTTTTTATCGCTCGTCCCCGAGGTGTAGACCCTCCGCGCGCCGAGCCAAATCTCGATGCGGTGGCCGGGAAACATCCCGCGCGCCTTCGCGATAGCGGATGCGTCGTCGGTGGAGACGACGAGCTGCGCCATCGATACGATCGAGCCGCTAAAGTCGAGTGGATAGCAGCGATAGTTCGCCATGTTCAAAGATCAGTACAAAAAGGGCGACGATCGCTACCGCGATGATGCGCTCGGCCCAGCTCCACCGCTTCCAGTCGGCCGCAATATCCCGAACTCCCGCGGCCGCCCTCGGCAGCTTCCGGCGCGGCAAATTTCTCCGAATCTTGGAGGTGTCGGTCAGGAGAAAAATCCTGGCTGTCATGATCTACCCAAATGATGCTTCGTAATCCGATAGGTTCCGCCCGCGGCGCTCCATCAAACGCAGTCGCGGTCGCAGCCGCGCGGATGACACCTGCGCTGGACCGGATCGCTCGCGCGCTCGAATGGTGCTTGTCTATCAGCGAGGCCGGGCGTCCGTCTTGCTGGTTTGCGCCAAACTTTTGTTAGGACCTACCAGGCCGAATGGACCCGTGGTCCGCCAGATGGCGAGCAAGGGGCGTGCGGTTTCCAAGACGCGGCGGCCCGCTCACGCCATCCGCTTGGCGATCTCCTCGAGCATCACCTCGGTGGCGCCGCCGCCGATTGCGAGCCACAAGTCAGTCGGCTTTGACGAGCTGTTGAAAAATCGCCGCGAGGATTTTTGAGAGAACGGCTGGCTTCGACTTGGCCAAAGCCGAGAGGCCGATCATTTGCCGCATCACTTGGAAACCTGCGATGAGGGAAAGCACCAGAGCGGCCCGTTCGGCTGCCAGCTCGCCGCTAAGGCTGGCGGTCATCATCTTGTGGTGGTGATTTTCGACCTGCTCACGCCAGATTTCCGCGGCACGCTCGTTGGACACGGAGCGCAGCATGATCAGGAAGCCGTCCAGAGGGGCGGCGCCTGCCTTCGTCTGGCCAACGAGCGCGGTGGCAAGTTCTTTGCCGGGGGTTCGGGAGTTGATGACCTCCTCGGTGAGGATCCTGGGTCCTGCCATGGTCTGCGCGACCACCTCGGCGAACAGTTTCTCCTTCGACCCGAAGTAGCGGTTGACCAGCATCGCGGTCACGCCCGCGCCCTTCGCGATCTCCCGAACGCCGGCACCGTCGTACCCCTGCCGCGCGAATGCCAGCCGCGCGGAGGCGAGAATTGCTGCTCGCGTGGCAGCGGCGTTTCGGCGCCGCGCCCGACCGGTGTTCCTCACTGCCGTTACGACCTTTCAATTATACAGCTGTAGACTTTTGCATCTGGCATATGTATACAGTTGTATACAAGAGGCCGCAACCAGAAGCGCTCCGGGATCGATGGAGGTTCGACTTGGATTTGCAATTGGTCGCCAAGAGGGCGCTGGTCACCGGCAGCACTTCTGGAATCGGGGCCGAAATCGCGCGGATGTTGGCCTTGGAGGGTGTCAAGGTCGTCGTCCACGGCCGTGACCGAACTCGAGCGGAGGAGGTAGCCGGTGCCATCGTCGCGAAGGGAGGACATGCGGCCGTTGCCTTGGGCGACCTCATGACCGTGGATGGGGTGGACGCGGTCATCAAGGCGACCGAGCAAGCTTTCGGCGGCATCGATATTCTGGTCAACAATGCGGGCGGGTCCAACAGCGCGACAGCGTCAGGCTGGTTCGAGACGCCACCGGAGGAATGGACTGCGAGTTACCGACAAAACACATTGCCGGCGGTCCGGCTTGCACAAGCTTTCGTCCCGGCGATGCGCGAGCGCGGATGGGGCCGTGTCATCCAGATCTCGTCTCGAAACGCCATCTCGGCCTACGCCCAGTTCGGTCCCTATGGCGCTGCGAAGGCGGCGGTGAACAACCTGACGCTCAGTCTCTCCAAGGCGCTGGCGGGAACCGGCGTGACATCCAACGGCATCATGCCGGGGCTCATCTATACGCCCCTGGTCGAGCCCTGGTTCGAGGCCCTCGCAAGACAGATGGGCAGTGACGATCCCAAGGTCGGCCAGGAATTCGCGCTGAAGACCGTGCTCCAGCAAACCGTGGCCAGGCTTGGCCAGCCGAAGGATATTGCCGTCGCGGTGTGCTTCATCGCCAGCCCGCTGAGCGATTTCATGGCGGGCACGACGTTCCGTATCGACGGCGGCGCCACGCCGACCGTCTGAGCATCAATTATTCCAGCGATGCCGCGGCGGCCGAGACGCTGGCCGCAGCATCGAAGGCAAAGGCGGACGTGCATTAGCCATCAAGGCCAATGTCGGCGATCCGCAATCGGTGCGCGGCCCGATCTAATCGTCAGGCCTCCGCGTCATGGCAGTGCGTCCTTCGACTCGCCGCCCAAGCGCGGCGGCTCAGGATGAGGGCCATTGGTGCCGGGGCAAACAAAAATCTCCCTCATCCTGAGCCAGGCCCGAAGGGCCTGAGTCGAAGGACGCGGCCGCCCGCTCACGCCATGCGCTTGGCGATTTCCTCGAGCATTACCTCGGTGGCGCCGCCGCCGATCGATTGGACGCGCGCGTCTCGGGCCATGCGCTCGATCGCGGTCTCGCGGATCAAGCCCATGCCGCCGTGGAACTGCAGGCAGTCGTACAGGACCGCGTTGACCAGCGTGCCGCAGAGCGCCTTCACCATCGAGACTTCCTTGACGACCTGCTGGCCCTGGGCGTCGCGCCAGGCGGTCTCGTAGACCAGCGCCTTGGCGGCCTCGACCTCCGCCGCGCGCATCGCCAGCCGATGCCGGATCGCCTGCTTCTCCCAGAGCGTGGTGCCGAAGGCCTTGCGCTGCGCGGTCCACTCGAGCGCCAGCTCGATCGCCTTGCCCGCCTCGCCCATGGCCTGCGCGCCCATCACGATGCGCTCGTTCTGCAGGTTCTTCATGAGCGCGTAGAATCCCTTGTTCTCCTGGCCCAGCAGATTGCCGGCGGGGATGCGGCAGTCCTCGAACACCAACTCCGCGGTGTCGCTGGAGAGCCAGCCCTGCTTCTTGAGCGGACGCGCGACCGTGAAGCCCGGCGTGCCCTTCTCGAGGATGAACATGGAGATGTCGCGGTTGCGGCCGGAATCGCCGGTCTTGGCGGCGACGAAATAGATGTCGCCGTGGACGCCGTTGGTGATGAACATCTTGGCGCCGTTGAGCACCCACTCGCCGCCCTCGCGGCGCGCGGTGCTGCGCATCCCCGCGAGGTCGGAGCCCGCGTCCGCCTCGGTCATCGCGATCGCCGCGATGCGCCGGCCCTGGACGATGTCGGGCATATATCGATCGAGCTGCTCGGGGCTGCCGGCGTGCCGCAGGTGCGGGCTCGCCATGTCCGTGTGCACGAGCACGGTGATCGCAAAGCCGCCATAGGTGGAGCGGCCGAGCTCCTCCGCCAGCACCACGGTCGCGAGCGTGTCGAGCTCGCTGCCGCCGTGGCGGCTCGCCGAGCGGATGCCCAAGAGGCCGAGCTCGCCCATCTCGCGCAGAACCTCGCGCGGCACGAAGCCGGCCTCTTCCCACCGATCGGCCTCGGGCTTCACGCGCTCCTCGATGAAGCGCCGGAGCGTGGCGCGCAGCATCTCGTGCTCCGCGGTGAAGTAGGGCGAGGTCGCTGCGTTCGTTGCGTCGCCGTCTCGGGCATTCATGGCAGTCGCGCATCCTGTGTGGGCGAAAGGGAAGGGACGCGCTCAGTCCTTAGGATATGGGCGGACCTTCGGGCAAGAGCCCGCTGTTGCACCGCCCCACCTCACCTTTCCTCTCGGCCCCTGGGGCGGGGAGGGATGGCCCACGACGGGGGAGGGTGAGGGGTGCGCGGGCTTTTAGCGACATTGTCCGCGGATGTGTGATCGGTTGGGATCACGCCGATGCGAGTTGCCGGCGCGGTCGGGACGCGCCTATGTTTTCGTGGGGATTTAAGGGGGCATCGGGTTTGCTGACCTCTCTGCTGCGAGTGCACGGCGTGCAGTATTGGCAGTCCGCCTATACGGGCGCGCAGCGCGGTGAGCCGCTGGAGCTGATGGACAACCTGACCGTCCATCTCAGCGGCACGATCCTGCTCGACTACCGCGTGGACAAGGCGCCTTGAGGTCGCGGCGTATCCTCTGGCTTGCAGCCGCCAATTCGCTGATGGCGGTGCTCGTGGTCTGGCTGGTGTGGTGGCGCGTCCATGACGCGGACGAGACCGTGCCGCCGGAGGCGATGGCACAGGCGGAGACGCTCGGGCGCCGCTTGCTGCGCACGGTGCAGCTCGGCGCGGCCCAAGGCTTGAGCGTGGACTTGATCCGGCAGGTGGCCGACGACGCCAACGGCGGCTACGAGACCGTGATCCTCGCGCGCTCCGCGCTCCTGGTCCTGCACCGCGACACCGAAGCGCGCCGCATCGCCTATCTGGAATTGCTCGACCGCGTCCTCAACAATCTCGCGCGGGGCGCCAGCGCCTATCAGCTGGTGCCGGATCTGCCGGAGGCGCACGGCAAGGACTTGGCACTCATCATGGTCTACGCGCTCGTGATGAGCGGGAACCAGGAGCGCGCGACCGGTCTGCTGGAAAAGCACCTGTCGACCGGCAGCGCCTACAAGCAGGCCGTCGCGCTGCAGGCGCTGCGCAACATCGGCACGCCGCGGGCGATCGGCCTCATCCAGAAATATGCGGAAGCGGGCGCGGACAAGAACCTCGCGCAGACGACGCTCGCGGACGAGGACTATCCGGTGCTCGCCGAGCTGCACGACCGCTGGAGCCTGGTGCCGCCGCGAGAGCGCCGGCGCGAGAAGCTCTTGAGCATCCTCGACAGCGAAACCGGCTGCAGTGAGCGCGCGGCGATGGCGGCCTACTGGCTGGGCTTCTTTCCGCCCAACGCCGATGCCGAGCGGGAGCGCCGGGAGCTCGATGCGCTGAAGGCGATCATCCGCCGCAACACCGGGTCATGCCAGATGATCGGCCACATCATCGCGCTCAAGTCGCTGGCGCTGCGCTCGCCCGAGACGGTCGAGTTCTGGGCGGAGCTCGCGCGCGGAACCGACAATGTCTGGGAGCGTCACCAGGTGGTGATCGACGGCTGGGGCCGGTGGGGCCGCAAATTCGCGCCCGCTGCGCTCGATCTCCTGAAGACGGAGCCCACGCAGTACGTCCAGTGGGAGCTGATGCAGGGGAGCCTGCAGACGGCGCAAGGCCACCGCTATCGCGACTACTGGGACATCTGGTTGCCCGTCAACATCCTGGTGCTGCTGCAGGAGGGCGACGAGAGCGGGTCCGGCATGAAGGCGTCGAAGAGAGACGCGCTGCTGAGCTGGCTCGAGGCGGGGGCGCGGCCCAGGGATCCCTGGGTCGCCAATCACATGATCTACAACCTCGCGCGCTCCGTCACCGGCGACGACACGCGCCGCCTGCTGGCCCTCTTTAACGAGCACCCGCAGCGCAACGAGAATTGGTGGATCGTCTCAGAGCTCGCGGATCCCGGCGCGCTACCATTGCTGCGCTATTGGGCGAGCCTGCCGGCGCCCGCGGATCAGGCCGCGATGCTGCGGGGGTTGATCGATCGCCTGCAATCGGATGAGGGTTCGGGCGGCGCGCCGGGTGCGGCGTGCTGCCAGGCGACGCGCGCGTGCCTGGCCGAGTGGCTGACGCGCCCGAGCGAGTCCTCCGCCGCGATCCGCTCCGAGGACGAGGCGCGGGCGTGGCTCGCGGGAACCGCCGGGGGAGGGGGCTACACCCTCGACTACCGCGATGCGCTGGAGCGCCTCGCCGTCGTCCACCGCGAGGATGGCACCGAGGAACGCTGGGAATATCTCTACGACTGCTGGCGCAACCTCGAGCGGCCCTGAGGTCGGCGATCCCATCGGCTGGGGCGCACGCCCCCATGTCTCTGAGTATCTTCCGAGGGCAGACACGGGCGCGCTGCAGCCCCACATTCGCATACGGTCGTTTGTCGTTAACGCACGGCGAAACGGCGTTCTCACCACTCTTTTTTTCATAATCCAGAAAAAGGTACCATCATGTCATCTTTCACCTGCACGAAAGCCCTGCCCGCGCCCTTCGCGCGCGCGGTTGCGATCGCGGCGCTGATGGGCGCCACGATGCTCGCGAGCCCGCTGAGCGCGGCCCGCGCCGATACCGTCACGAGCGCCGCACTCCAACTTGCGCAGGCCGCGCCACAGAATCCGGCCGCCAAGGGGGCCACCCAAACGAAAGGGGAGACCGTCGAGGAGCGGATCACGAACCTCCACGCCGCGCTCAAGATCACGTCCGACGAGGAGACGAAATGGAACGGTGTGGCGCAGGCGATGCGCGAGAATGCCGCCGCCATGGACAAGCTGGTCGCGGCAAATCGCACGACGCCCCCGCAAAACATGTCGGCCGTTGACGATTTGACGACCTACGAGAAGTTCGCCCAGGCCCACGTCGACGGCCTGAAGAACCTGATCTCGTCGTTCAAGACTCTCTACACCGCGATGCCCGATGCCCAGAAGAAGACCGCCGACGAGGT
>DATMMM010000227.1:0-11061 GCA_035569735.1 Allostellaceae bacterium
CTTTCCGGCCAGATCGACCGGATCGTGGTGACCGAGGACGCCGTGCTGGTGGTCGACTACAAGACGCTGCGCCCGGCGCCGGCGAGCGAGGCGGATATTCCCGCGCTCTATCTCGACCAGCTTGGGGCCTATGTCGCCGCCATCCGGGCGATCTATCCGGGCAAGCGCGTCCGCGCGGCGCTCCACTGGACCGACGGGCCGCGGCTGATGCCCGTGAGCGCGCTATTCCACGAAAAATTGCCGTGAGATGACCCTTGGCATGCTTGGCGCGTCTGGCAGTCCCGCGCATTCCCGTACTCTCCTTGACGAGGCTTCGAGGCCTCCCCTAATCTTTCCCGAGAACACCGGCCGCGGCATGAACGTCGCGGCTTTCTTGTCCCAAAGGCCCGTTGAGACAACACGGAGCGGAGATTACGAGCATGACGAGCAAGACCACCGACGCGTCCTTCGAGACGGACGTGCTGCGGGCGCCTGGACCCGTGCTGGTCGACTTCTGGGCGGAATGGTGCGCCCCCTGCAAGATGATCGCGCCTTTCCTGGAGGACATTGCGACCGAGATGAAGGGCAAGGTCACGATCGCCAAGATCAACATCGACGAGAATCCGGCTACGCCGACGAAATACGGCGTCAACGGCATTCCGACCCTGATGCTGTTCAAGAACGGCCAGGTCGCCGCCACCAAGATCGGCGCGCTCCCCAAGAGCAAGCTGGTGGAGTGGGTGGAGTCGGTGATCTAACCCCGATCAAAACGAGCTTCGCACGGGCGCCGCTGTCCAAGCGGCGCCCGTTTCATTTGGGTGCCCCGCTCACTTCGCTGGCGCCAGGCCTCGGCGCATGAGCCAGGCGGCAATCAAGCCCATCGCCACGAGCCCGCCGAAGCCGGCCGGCCAGCGGTAGCGGCTGAGAAAATTTCGTGCATCCCGCAAATAGTGGCTCTGTGCCGCGCCCTCGAAATCGGGCCCGGGGCAGTGGCGGCCGAAATTCCCGGCCCAAGCGACGTAAGGACCTTCGCTCACGTAGCGCGCATAGAGATCGTGGACGCGCTGATCGGCGCCCCGCGTGCCCATCATCCAGCCGGTGGCCGTGCAGAGCACGGCGGCGAAGGCTTGCGACCTCGGCGGCAGCAGATCCGCCGCGTGGCTCGCCTCGTCGACGGCAATATAGCGATAGTGGAAGCGCAACGCCGGCGCCGCTGCGCTGCTCGCGTACCGGCGGCGCTCCTGCTCGGTGATGAAGGGGCCGTCGAGCGTCTCCTGTCCGATTCCGGTCTCGAAGCTGCCGTCGTAGGCGGAGTAATCGGGCGCCGCCTCGGTGCCCATGATCTCCATGCCGGCTTGCCGCGCGAGCAGTGCGGAAGCGTACCAGGCGCGGGCCCGCTCGACACGCGTCTGGCCGGCCTCGACGCCGTTGAGCGCCTCAGCATAGCGGGCGGCTTGATCGCGCACGCTCGCATCCTGGTAATAGGCGAGCGCCTCCTGGTAGCGCCCGGCACGGGCAAGCCGCCGCGCCAGGAGGCCCCGGAGCTGGCCTGCAGGGCTGCTCATGGTCGCGGGTTTGGTACTCGAGCCGTCGTCGGTGGTTGCGTCGGCATCGGCCGGCGCGGCGGCTGGTGGGGCGGCCGGCTGCGGCACCTTGGCATCGACGAAGCGCTTCAGCTCGTCAACGGTCAGCACGCGCTCGGCGATATAGGCGACGTCGCCCCAATAGGTGTCGGCGACCGGATAGAGCTTGTCGAGCGCGTCGATGTACTCGCCGCGCGCCAGCGCGACCACGCCGCTTTCGCCGGTCAGCAGCCGAGCGCTCGCATCTTCGAGCGAGGGCGCCGCATCGAGGCTCGGGAACGCGGTCGACGCCTCGGCGTAAAAGCCCGCGGCGGCGGCCAGGTCTCCTCTTTGCAGCGCGAGCTTCGCCTTGACCCAGGAGGCGAGGGGGCTCGCGGTCTTCGCCGCGAGCGTCGCCGCCAGGTCGTATCGCCCGGTGCGGTAGGCGAGCGCCGCCAGCCGGTCGGCGCCCGCAGGATGGTCGAGCCCGCTCCGCTCGACCGCCTCTACCAGCATGACCAGCAGAGGATTGGGGGCCGGCGTCCCCTTCGGTGCGTTGGGGTCCACCTGCACGCTCTGCTGCGGCATGTCGCTCTCGCGCGCGAGCACATAGGCGACCAGCAGTCGCTGTGCCAGCGGATCCGCCACGGTGGCGGAAATCCGCTCGGGCTTCTCCAGCAGCCGCTCGGCGATGATCCGTAGCGACTGCACGCCGATGTCGGAGCCGCGCGCGGCCTGCTCGGCATAGAGAGCGGCGGCCGCCGCCGTTTCGCGGCCGTATGTGGCGATGGTCTCCGGCTCCGCGGGAAGCGCGCCGTCGTCGCCGAGCACCACCGTCGCGCGGTCGAGATGGAGGCGCGCCTCCTCGCCATAGCTCGCCACCGCAAGGCCGAGCGGATCGGGCGCGCCTTTGAGGGCGAGCGCACGGGTGAGCGCGAAGTCCTCTGTCGCCTTGCCTATGTCGCCCGCTCGCTTATGGAGTCGCCCGAGCATGAAGGCGGCCCAGACCGAGCGCGCCCGCTGGTCGTCGGCGGGCAGCTCGAGCACGGCTTGGAAGCGCTCCGCGGCCTTGGCCTCCTCCGCCCTGATGAAATCCACTGCGCCGGCGGTATAGAGGCGGACCGCCGCCGGCACGATCGCGCCCTTCGCAAAGGCTGCTTCTCCCGTCTCGGCCGCGCGCATCTCGTCGAGCTGAGCCGCCTGCTCTGTGGTCAGGCCCTCGGCTTGCGCCTGGGCGAAGAGCGCCGTCGCCTGCTCGCGCTGGAACTCGCTGAGCTCCGCCGCTTTCAAGGAATCTTTCGGCGCCGGAACCAGGTGAGTGGCCTCATAGGCGAAGCTGTTGGAGGGCGTCGCCGCGAGCGTCGCTTGCCGGTTGTCCAGGAGCTGCCAGGGGAAATCCGGACCGCAGGCGAGCGCCACCGAGGCGCCGAGCGTGAGGGCTATTCCGATCCCGATGCGCCTAGGGTTGGACATGGATCTCTCCCGGGCCGGCGCCGCAGCGCATCCAGCCGATCGTCTGTTGGTGATGACCATGGAGCAGCCCGGTCTGCAGGCGCTCGAGCACCGGGCGGCCATCCGCTTGCGCCAAGCCGTATCCGTTGATGCCGTCGGCGATGCCGCAGCCGCCGGGCAGCGCGACCCGGCGCGGCAATTCGGCGTCGAGGTCGCCGGCATTGACCAGCATGAGCTCGCTCAGCCCGGCCTGCCCGCCCGCCTTGGCCTGCGCCTCGATCTCGGCATGCAGAGCCTCGCCGCGGATCACCGCGCGCCAGGTCGCGAGGCTCCAGGCGCGACTGTCGCCGTCAGTGGGCAAGCGGAACCAGACGATGCCGGCGAGCTGCGCGGGCCGCGCGCTCTCGAGCCGATGCAGCAGCGATGCCACCTCTTGCGGCGCTGCCATCAATTCGACGGCCGACGCCGGATCGACCATGAGCGGCACCTCGCTCTCGACGGCGGCGATGCGGCCGTCCTCGCCCCGGCTCACCCGCGTGCCGTAGCTCGGCAGCGCCACGCGGAACGGCTTGCCGGTGCGCCGGCCGAGCGCCTCGGTCCAGCGCAGCGCTGCCGCGGCATCGAAGAGCCCGGCACGCGGATCCTGCACGGCGTGCACCTGCAGGACCACCTCGTCGGTGACTGCGACCACGCGATCGAACTCGCGCGAGCCGAGCCAGGCCGGCAAGGCCGTGACCGACAGCGGCGTCGCCTCGTCGAACTCGGCGCGAAGTTTTGTCAAGAACCGCGCATAGGCGGGTAGCCGCGCGGTTGCGCAATCATGGTCGATCTCGATGCCGGCGATCGCTAACCCCGACTCGTGCCAGCGGCGCAGAACGCCGCGAACATCCGCCAGCAGCAGCCCCTCGTCCCACTGGGCGAGCTGGCCGTCGATGCGAATGACCGGGATGACCGGACGCTTCGTCGCCGTCAGGTCCGGCCAGTCCACCGCCGTGGCCCGCAAGCGGCCCGCGGGGTCCGATTGCGCCGCCAGCACGCGCCAGGCGCGGACGAGATCGGCGGATCGGTCGAGGGCCGAGGCCAGCGCCGGCGTCCATTGCCGCTGCCAGACATAGGCATCCTGCGGCAACGCCCCCTGCGTCACGCTCGACGCGGCCAACCCGGCCGTCGGCAGGAGGATCAGCAGCACTCGAAGCCAGGAAAGCGACATGAGCCCCCGTGTCCGTAGGATCAGCCGTTCTCCGCCAGCACGGTTCCCGCGAGATAGAGCGAGCCGCAGATGAGGATCCGGCTGGGGCCGGGCTTCGCGGCTGCGGCACTCACCGCGGCCGCGACGTTGGCGTAGCTTTCCGCCGGGATACCCGCGGCGCGGGCCGCCGCGGCGGCGTCCTCGGCGCTGAGGCTGTTCGCCTCGCCCGGGATGGCGACGGTGCCGACGTCCGCGGCGTGGCTCGCGAGCGCCTTCAGGAATCCTCGGGCATCGTGCGTGTTTAGAAATCCGAAGACCAAGTGCAGCGGCCGGTCGCCCCAGGTGGCGGCCTGCTGCGCCAGCACCTCGCCGCCGGCTTGATTGTGGCCGCCGTCGAGCCAGAGCTCGCCGCCCGACGGCAGCATGCGGGCGAGCGGTCCCTGCCTCAGCCGCTGCAGCCGCGCCGGCCACTCGATAGACCGGAGGCCGCGGGCGATCGCCGCGGGATCGACCGCGAGCGAGCTCTCGAGCCCCTCGAGGCACGCGATCGCGGCTCCGGCGTTGTCGATCTGGTGGCGGCCGATGAGCGAGGGGGCGGGCAGATCGAGTCGCCAGCGCGCGCCCTCATAGCGCATGCCCGTCGTCGTGGGCTCGGCGCGCCAATCCTGGCCATGCCGATAGAGCGGCGAGCCCGTCTCGGCGGCGCGCCGCTCGATCACCTCGGCCGCCTCCGGGGGTTGCGGCCCCACCACGCCGGGGACCTCCGGTTTCAGGATGCCCGCCTTCTCGAAGCCGATCGCCGCCAGCGTGTCGCCGAGGAAACGCTGATGGTCGAGCGAGATCGGCGTCAGGATGGTGGCGAGCGGATGCCCCACGACATTCGTGGCATCGAACCGGCCGCCGAGCCCGACTTCCAGCAGCGTGGCGTCAGCGGGCGTGCGGCTGAAGGCGAGAAAGGCGGCGGCCGTGGTGATCTCGAACAGCGTGATCGGCGCGCCCGCGTTTGCCCGCTCGCAGTCCTCGAGGCAGGCGGTCAGCGCATCGTCTTCGATGAGCGCGCCCGCGACCCGGATGCGCTCGGCGAAGCGCACGAGGTGAGGCGAGGTGTAGACGTGGACGCGATATCCGGCGGCCTCCAGGCAGGCGCGCAGCGTCGCCACCGTCGAGCCTTTGCCATTGGTGCCGGCGACATGGATCACCGGCGGCAGGCGCCGCTCGGGATGCCCAAGGGCCGCGAGCAGCCGCTCGATGCGGTCGAGCGCGAGGTCGATGAGCCTCGGATGCAGCCGAGACAGCCGCTCCAGGATACGGTCGCTGCTCAGGAAGCGGCCTCCGGGCGGGGCAGCAGGGGAACCACGGGCGCCGGCGGCGCCGGCCGGCAGAGCAGGTCAAGGAGCCGCGCCAGGGTGTCGTGGATCTCGCGGCGCGGCACGACCATGTCCACCATGCCGTGCTCGAGCAGATATTCCGAGCGCTGGAAACCCTCGGGCAGCTTCTCGCGGATGGTCTCCTCGATCACGCGCGCGCCGGCGAAGCCCACCACGGCGCCGGGTTCCGCCAGCGTCACGTCGCCCAGCATCGCAAAAGAAGCGGAGACGCCGCCGGTGGTGGGATCGGTGAGCAGCACGATATAGGGCAGTCCCGCGGCCTTCACCTCTTGGACCGCGAGCGTCGTGCGCGGCAGCTGCATGAGCGAGAGGATGCCCTCTTGCATGCGGGCGCCGCCGGAGGCGGGCACCACGATCAGCGAGGCTTCCTGCAGCACCGCGAGCCGCGCCGCCGCGAGCAAGCCCTCGCCGACGGCGATCCCCATGGATCCCCCCATGAATTCGAAATTGAACACGGCGGCCACCGCAGGGGTGCCGCCGATCTTGCCATGGGCCACGACCAGGGCGTCGCCGCCGCCGTTCCGCGCCTGTGCCTCTTTGAGGCGATCGCTGTAGCGTTTCTGATCGCGGAAACGCAGGGGATCGAGCGGCGTCTTGGGGAGCTCGATCTGCGAGTATCGGCCCTCGTCGAACAACAGGGCGAGGCGGCGCTTGGCATCGAGACGCAGATGGTGCCCGCAATTGCGGCAGACGAACAGGTTCGCCTCGAGCTCGCGATGAAACAGCATCTGCTCGCAGCTCGGGCATTTGTGCCAGAGATTGTCCGGCACGTCCTTCTTGGCGACGACAGCCCGGATCTTCGGCAGGACGAAGTTGGTGAGCCAGTTCATCGCGCGCCGCTTCGTTCCCGCACGATCATGCCCTGACGGCCGCCGCCGCCCGCGCCCTGCGCACGCCGCGGGCGAGCGCGGCGACGTCGGTGAGCACGGCTTCGACCAGGCCGGTCCTGGCGCGGTTTTTCTCGTCGAGCGAGGCCGCGACGCGCTGCACGAGCGCGGTTCCGACCACGGCGGCGTCGGCGACGCGCGCGACCTCGGCCGCCTGCTCCGGGGTCTTGATGCCGAAGCCCACGGCGACGGGCAGCGGCGTGTGGCGGCGGATCCGGGCCACGGCTTTGGCGACGTCGGCAACGTTCGCGGATTTGGTGCCGGTGATGCCGGCGATCGAGACGTGATAGACGAAGCCGGTGGCGCGCCGGAGCACCACGGGCAGGCGCTTGTCGTCGCTGGTGGGCGCGGTCAAGCTGACGAGGTCGATGCCGGCGGCGCGCGCGGGCGCGTGCAGCTCCTCGTCCTCCTCGGGCGGCAGGTCGACGGTGATCAACCCGTCGACCCCCGCGGACTTGGCGTCCGCGCAGAACCGCTCGGCGCCGTAGCGGTAGATCGGGTTGTAATAGCCCATCAGCACGATCGGGGTCTCGGCGTCGGCCTGCCGGAACGCCCGCACGATCTCCAGCGTTCTGGGCAGCGTCATGCCGGCTTTGAGCGCGCGCAGCCCCGCGGCCTGGATCGCGGGACCGTCGGCCATGGGATCGGAGAACGGCACGCCGACCTCGATCAGGTCGGCGCCGGCTTTCGGGAGGCCCGCCAGGATGCGCGCGAAAGTCTCGGCGTCGGGATCGCCGCAGCTCAGATAGGTGATGAAGCCGGCGCGGCCCTCGGATTTGAGCGAAGCGAAGCGGCGCGCGATCCGCGTCTCGCTCACAGCGTCACTCCGAGTGCGTCCGCCACGGCGAAAATGTCCTTGTCGCCGCGGCCGCAGAGATTGACCACCAGCAGATGGTCTTTCGGCAGGCCCGGCGCCACCTTCGCGACCTGGGCCAGCGCGTGGGCAGGCTCGAGCGCGGGGATGATGCCTTCGAGGCGCGAGCAGAGCTGGAAGGCGTCCAGCGCCTCGCGGTCGGTGATCGCGACGTACTGCACGCGGCCGATGTCATGCAGCCAGGAGTGCTCGGGACCGATGCCGGGATAGTCGAGCCCCGCCGAGATCGAATGGGCGTCGATGATCTGGCCGTCGTCGGTCTGCAGGAGGTAGGTGCGGTTGCCGTGCAGCACGCCAGGCTTGCCGCCGTTGAGCGAGGCCGCATGCTTGCCGGTCTCGATCCCGTACCCGGCCGCCTCGACGCCGATCATGCGCACGCTGGCGTCGTCGAGGAACGGGTGGAAGAGGCCCATGGCGTTGGAGCCGCCGCCGATGCAGGCGACCAGCGTGTCGGGCAGGCGCCCCTCCGCTTTCTGCATCTGCCGGCGAGTCTCCTCGCCGATCACCGATTGGAAGTCGCGCACCATGGCGGGGTAGGGGTGCGGACCCGCCACCGTGCCGATGATGTAGAAGGTGTCGTCGACATTGGCGACCCAGTCCCGGAGCGCCTCGTTCATGGCATCCTTGAGCGTGCCGGTGCCGGATTTGACCGGCCGCACCTCGGCGCCCAGGAGCTTCATGCGAAACACGTTGGGCTTCTGGCGCTCGATGTCGGTCTCGCCCATGTAGACGATGCAAGGCAGGTCGAAGAGCGCGCAGACGGTCGCGGTGGCGACGCCGTGCTGGCCGGCGCCGGTCTCGGCGATGATGCGGCGTTTGCCCATGCGGCGCGCCAACAGGATCTGGCCCAGCGTGTTGTTCACCTTGTGCGCGCCGGTGTGGTTGAGCTCCTCGCGCTTCATGTAGATCTTGGCGCCGCCGAAATGCCGGGTCATGCGCTCGGCGAAATAGAGCGGGCTCGGGCGGCCGATGTAATGCTCGCCGTAATAGGCGATGTCCTTGGCGAAGCCGGGGTCGCGCCGCGCGGCGGCGTAGGCGCGCTCGACCTCGAGGACCAGCGGCATCAGCGTTTCCGCCACGAACCGCCCGCCGAAGATGCCGAAATGCCCGCGCTCGTCGGGACCGGCGCGGTAGGTGTTGGGGTGGGCCATCGGATGCATCAGGTGATTGGGGCGGGATCGGTCTTTTAGCCCCAATCGCCGGGCCGCTCAAATGCCGCGTCAGGGCAACGGGCTGACCCGCGAGAGGAACTCGGTCACTTTCGCCAAGTCCTTGATACCCGGTCGATTTTCCACGCCCGACGAGACGTCGACCGCCCGCGCATGCGTGGTGGCGACGGCCTCGGCTACATTCTTGGCCGTGAGGCCGCCCGAGAGCATCCAGGGCTTGCTCCAGCTCCGGCCGCCCAGGAGCTGCCAGTCGAAGGCGAGCCCGTTGCCGCCTGGGAGCGCCTTGGGGTCGCCGCGCGGCGGCTTGGCATCGAACAGCAGCCAATCCGCCACGTCGAGATAGGGGATCGCCGCGTCCGGATCCTCGGGCGCCGCGATCGGGATCGCTTTCATGACGGCCGTGCCGAAGCGCGCCTTGATCTCGGCGACGCGCCGCGGGTTTTCGCTGCCGTGCAGCTGCAGAAGGTCGAGCGGCACCCGCTCGAGCACGCCCGCGAGCTGCGAATCGGTGGGATCGACGAACAGGCCGACGCGCGTGATGCCTTCCGGGACCCGCGCCGCGAGCGCCGCCGCTCGCTCGGGCGTCAGGTGGCGCGGGCTCGCGGGATAGGACACGAAGCCCACGAAGCGCGCGCCGCCGCGGATCGCGGCATCAAGCGCCTCGACGGTGGAGAGGCCGCAGATCTTCGCCTGCACACTCATCGGAGCTCGTTCAGGATGGCTTGTGCCGCCGCCGCGGGATGCGCGGCCTCGGTGATCGGGCGGCCGATCACGAGGTAATCGGCGCCGGCCTGGATCGCCGCTCGCGGCCCCAGGACGCGCTTCTGGTCGGCGCTCGCGGCGCCCGCGGGCCGGATGCCCGGCACGACCAGAAGGAAATCGGGGCCACAGACCTCCCGCAGCATCGCCACCTCCAGCGGCGCGCACACCACGCCGTCGAGGCCGCTGTCGCGCGCCAGCAGGGCGAGGCGCCGCACCTGCTCGCCGACCGGACCTTGCTGGCCGACCGCCGAGAGGTCGCCGTCGTCGAGGCTGGTGAGCACGGTGACGCCCAGGAGTTTGACGCGGCGCTTACCTTCGGAGGCGACGAGATCCGCGGTGTTCCTCGCGGCTTCCATCATCGCGGGCCCGCCGGCGGTGTGCAGCGTCAGGAGCAGCGGTTCCAACGCCGCGGCGGAGCGCACCGCGCGTGCCACCGTGTTCGGGATGTCGTGGAGCTTGAGGTCGAGGAAGAGTGGCATAGTGCCGTCGACGACCTGCCGCACACCCGCGGGCCCGTTGGCGGTGAAGAATTCCAGGCCGAGCTTGAACCCGCCCACAGCATCCCGCACGGCCGCGACGAGCGCCAGCGCGCGGGCGAGGTCCGCGGTATCGATGGCGCAGAGGATCGGGTTCCCGGCGTTCATGCTCCCTTTATAACGTCCGGGCGGGAAGTATTCATCCGGTTTGGGCACTCTTGGTGCGGACGAATGCGCCGCGCCGCGCTAACCCTCCGGCATGCCGGCGATGCGCAATCCCTCTCGGAACCGCTCGTGTTGGCGCTGATAGGCCGCGCTGGTGGCTTGCAGGGGGACGGACCAATCGGCAAAGAGCCGGTTGATCGTCATCTCCGGTCGCAGACGGAGGCAACTGGCCAAGGCCGAGGCAGCGTCGTCGGTTCCGCCCGACGAAGCGTAGACCGCGGCGAGCAAAGCGTAAGCACGCGCGTCGTTCGGATTGGCGTCAGCGGAGAGTTTGAGCAGTCGTATCGCCTCCTTGTCCCGGCCGAGGAAAAACTGCGCGCGCCCCATGGCGCCGAGCCATATCCATCGGCTCGGGTCGCGCGGCCCGATCCGGTCGGCTTTCTCGAACCAATCCAGCGCTTCGTGAAACCGGCCGAGATAGAGCTCGCTCAAGCCGACTTCCTTATAGGCCCAGGGCTCGCCCGGGTTTTGCGCGATCACGACCTGGCTTGCGGCGATCGCGTCGTCGAACAGTCCCTCCGCGCGGAACAGGGCGGCATGGATCTTGAGCGCGACAATGTGGCGCGGCTCGATCGCGAGCGCGCGCTGAATCAGCGCGGTCGCCTTCCGCAAGCGCTCCTCGCGCCCGTTTTCGTAGTAGCTGTTCAGCACCTCGTACACATAAGTGGTCGCGAGCCCGGCGAGGGCATCGACGTTGTCGGGATCATATTCGAGGGCCCTCTGGAAGAGGGGGCGCGCGGCGATCATGGTCTCGCGCGAGGCAGGCCGATTGACGATGGCCTGGCCCCGCATCGCGAAGTCGACGGCCGAGGGATTGCTGGACCGCTCGCGCTCGCTGCGTCTCGCCTCGATGTCGACCAGGCGCAATCCAACGGCGCGAGACAGACGGCCGACGATCTGGTCCTGAATCTCGAGCATGTCTTTCCGCTGACTATCGAACCTCTCGGCCCATAGCTCAGTGTTGGTCTGGGCATCGATCAGCTGGGCGTTGACCCGCACCCGGTCGCCATCCGCCATGGCGCTGCCTTCGAGCAGGTAGCGCACATTGAGATCGCGGCCCACCTGGTTTGCGTCGACCGGCCTACCCTTGTAGGTGAA
>DATMMM010000228.1:0-13522 GCA_035569735.1 Allostellaceae bacterium
AAGAAGCCGCCGCCCTGGATCGCGATATCGGTCGGGGAGCTCGACGCCTGCAGCAGGCCCTGCTGGTCGATCGCGGTGAAGGGTGCGGCCTGCACGCCACCGGGCGTGTAGGTCGTCTGGGTCGGATTCTGGGTCACCAGGGTCGAGAACAGCGCGTGCGTCTCCTTGTACGCCGGCGTGTTCGCGTTCGAGATGTTGTCGGCGATCATGCCGAGCGCCTGGCTGTTGGCCAGCAGGCCGGACACACCGGAGTAGAGGGCACCGAAAACGCTCATATCATGGCTCCTTGCGCGCGAGGATCAGTTGGGACTCGGTTGGACCGTAAGCAGATCGCTCATCGGCACCTTGATGCCGCCGACGTCGAAAGTGGGCACGTTGTTGTCGACGCTGACGCCGTCGACGGTTCCGGCGGCGGTGACGGTGGCCGAGATTGCCTTGCCGCTGGCGTCCGCCGCCACCACGGCGAGCGAATAGGCGCCGTTGGGCGAGGTCGTCCCCGCGACGTTCTGGCCGTTCCAGAGGAAGCTGTGCGCGCCCGCGGATGTCGCCGCCGTGGTCTGATAGACGATCTGGCCGTTGGCGTCCTCGACCAGCAGGTTCGCCGCCGCCGCGTCGGTGGGCAGCGTATAGGTGAAGCTTGCCTGGCCGTTGCTGAGCGGCGCCGTGCTCTCGCTGTACTGGATGGTCTTGCCGACCATGGGCAGCGCGGATATCGCCTCGGACGACGTCTGCAGCGAGATCAGCGTCTTCAGATTGTTGTTGGTGTTGATCTGCTGCTCGACGGCGCTGAACTGGACCAGCTGTTGCGTGAACTGGTTGGTGTCCATCGGCGAGGTCGGATCCTGGTTCTTGAGCTGCGTCGTCAGCAGCGTCAGGAATGTGTTGAGGTTCGAGCCCAGCAGCGAGGCGTCGCCCGAGCTGGTCGAGCCGGTGCTGGTCGGGGCGGATGTGGCCGGCGGAGTCGCGCCGGCGATCGGCTGGGTGATCATGTGGGGATCCTTCAGACCTCTATGTTCAAGAGCCCGCTGTGGGCCGATGCACTGGCGCCGGCGATCGCCGCCGGCACGGCCGGCAGATCGTCGAGGGAGCCGCTCAACGCGGGAGCATTCGCATAGCCCGGCTGGCGGCCGCTCTGGTCGCCGCCCTGCGGGTCGCCGCGCAGGCTGAAGCTGAGGCTGCCGCTGTCGGTCTGCAGCCCAGCGTCTTTCAGCGCCTGCTGCAGCTCGCCGGAGCCGCGCTGCAACTGCATCAGCGTGTCGCTGCGATCAGCGGAGATCACCGCGGAGACACGGCCGTCGTGGGTGAGCTCGATCTTCACATCGACGGCGCCCAGCGAGGCCGGCTTCAACTGGATCTCGATCTGGCTGAGCCCGAGCTTGCTGCCCTGGCTCAGGCGTGCGGCGACCTGGTCGAGCGCGCTCGCGGCGACCGTCGGCGTCGCCGCGGCTTCCATCGCCGGCGCATCGGCGCCCAGCAGCGGCAGCGCGGTGGGCGCCGGCGTGGCGCCGAGCCCGGGATCGGCGGTGGAGGCGGTGGTGTCGGCCGTGCTTGCGAGCAGCGTGGCACCGCTGCTGGAAGCGGCCGCGGCAGCGGCCGCGGGCGCGAGAATTTGTGGCGCGCCGGACTGCAGCGCGGTCGCGAGCGAGGGCGTCGCAGTGCCGGGCGAAGCGGCAGCGAGTGTGGCGCTCGTCGCGAGCTTGGGCAGGAGCAGCGAGGGATCGGGTGTTGCCGCGGCGTGGGCGGCCGTACCGGCGGTCGGCACCAGGGCCGGCGTCGAGGGCGTCTGCAGCGCGCCCTGCGGCAATGTCGCGAGCGTCTGGCTCGGCTGCGAGAGCAGCGCCTGCGCGCCGAGCGCCAGGCGCGTGCCGAGCTCGGCCGCGATCGGCGGCAGCGCGACGCCGCCCGCGGTCTGCGCGGAGCCGCCGCCGGTTGCCGACGATCCCGTTGCTGCGGCGGTCGATGGCGGCGCGCTCTGCGCCGGCGGCGCAGCCGCGGTGCTGGATGCGGGTTGCGGCTGAGAGGGGCTCTGGTTCGCGCCGCCACCGTTCGCCGCCGCGAGTGCGGTTTGAACCGGAACGGGGAGCGCAATCGGCACCGCCGCGTTGTCGTTGTGCGGATCCTTCTTGAGCGCCGGCGGCACGTGGTTCGCCAAGTTACCGAGCGTGTCGCTCCCGCTTGTCGACAGCAGCGCGAAGGCGGCGAGCGAGCTCGAGGCCGAGGCTAAGATATCCGAGAAGCTCGACGTGGCCGGCACACTCGGCGGAGCCGGCGGCAAGCCCGCGATATCGCTCAAAACGGCGGTGATCGAAGCGGTGTTCATCAAGTCTCCCGAGTGCAGGCCCGTCTCGGCCCGGATCGGCTCTTCGCGGGCTGAACCGCAATTCCCATGCCAGCGCGCGGTGTGCCTCTAAGCGTCTGACAGGATTAGCTTTATCCCGCACCTATCGGGTTGGCCGCGGGTCGAGTTCTGCCGCTCGCGGCAAGCGCTACCGGCCCGCTGGGGCAAATAGTGCCGCTTGGCGGAGAACCCTTCGCCCACCGTCCGCAGCCGCGCGCCAGCCCCCTATGAGGCATGAGGCACGGTTCTTGCTTCCCCTTAAGGGAGGGTGGTGTCTGTCGCACCTCGGCGCGGCGACATCGCCGGTGTCCTGGTGGAGATGAACAGGCCTTCCCATGACGGGCGCGTCCTATATCGGAGCCACACCACCGGTCGCGGTGCCGCCGAGCCGCGAGGCCGCGCCGGCATCGCCCCCGCCGTCGGCTCCCGACGCCGCGCCGAAGCCGGCGGCACCCGCGCAAACGACAGCGCCGCCACCGTCTTTTCCGGTCAGTGTGCAGTTCGACCAGGATACGCAGCGCTTCTTCATCGAGGCGAAGGACTCCACGGGGCTCGTGGTGTTTCAGGTCCCGTTCAAATCCGCGGGCGCGACGCCTGGTGGGTCCTCGGAGACGCGCGGTCAGCGCGTCAACAGCAAAGCCTGAATACTCGCCGTCGCGCGGTGCGTTCCGCTGGGGAGATTTTGCCGGTTCGGCAATAATCGCCCGGCAGTTTTTGCCGCCTCCGCCGATCCACGCCGCGATTAATACTTGATTTGCCAAAACTTGCGCGGTTTTCCGCGCTTCTGTCCAGGCCTGCAGAAGTTTCCTACTGGCACGTCTATTGCTCCCCCTGAGTCCGGGCCGCAAAGCGGCTCGTCACTCACTCCCAGAAAGGATCTTCTCTAATGTCTGACATCATTCTCGGTACTGCAACGCGGCAAAACCTGCTGTCGTTGCAGCAGATCAACAGCAACCTTGGGACCACCCAGAACCATCTCGCGACCGGTCTTGCGGTCTCGAGCGCGCTCGACGACGCGGTCAAGTACTTCCAGGCGCAGGGGCTGAACAATCGCGCGAGCGACCTCTCCCTCCGGAAGGACTCGATCGACCAGGGCATCTCCACGCTCACCGCGGCGACCAACGCCGCCCAGAGCGCGGTGACCGTGCTCCAGCAGTTGCAAGGCATCTTGAACTCCGCGAAAACGGAGACCACCGCTCAGCGTAAAGCGGCCGGGACCCAGTTCAGCACGCTCGCCCAGCAGTTCAACACGCTGCTGAACGACGCGAGCTATCAGGGCCTCGACCTCGTGAATTCCTCCAAGTCGTCCCTGTCGGTGCAGTTCAGCAACTCGACGGCCTCGAAGCTCACGATCCAGGGCCAGAACCTGCTGTACAGCGTGATCGTTACGGCCGGCAAACTCAGCAAGGTCAGCAATGCCGCGAAGAACCTGGTGACGGTCGGCTTCTCGGCCGTTTCCAACAAGACCTCGCTGTTCGACAACGCGTTCCAGGCTCTGCAGACCGCCATCGGCAAGGTGCAGGCTGCCGCACAGTCGATCGGCGGCAACGTCACCTTCCTGCAGACCCGGCTGGACTTCACCAGCCAGTACATCGTCACCCTGCAGGGCGGTGCCAGCAAGCTCACGGTTGCCGACGTGAACCTGGAGAGCACCAACCTGGTGACTCTGCAGACCCGTCAGTCGCTCGCCATTCAGTCGCTGTCCATCGCGACCCAGTCGGAGCAGGCGGTCCTCCGTCTCTTCCGGTAATAGCGAGAATGCCAAGGGCGGGCGGCCTTCGGGCCGCCCGTTCGCGGCGCTCGATTAACCTCGCCCTAAGCCTCGCCGGGCTATAGCCCGTGCTCGCTCGAGCCAGGAGAGCAGTAGAATGCCGCTCGCCATCAACCTGAAGCCCAACGAGAGGCTGATCGTCAACGGCGTGGTGCTCCAGAACACTGGAACCGCCGCCAAGCTTCTCATTCACAACAACGCGGCAGTGCTGCGCGAGAAGGACATCATCACCGAGGCGGACGCCGCCACGCCCGCGCGCCGTATCTATTTCGCCATCCAGTGCAGGTATTTGTTCCCGGCGAAAGAGACTACGTATTTACCGCTCATTTATCAATTTATCCAAGAATTCGAATCGGCGGCCCCGAGCACGGTCGCGCTCACGCGCGAGATCCGGGCCCACGTGGACGCAGGTGCGCTTTATCACGCGCTCAAGTCGGCGAGACAGCTGATCGCGCGCGAACAGGAGATCCTGAATGGCCTACCCCGCGCAGAAGTACCAGACGACCCCGGAGCCCGGTAATCCCGCGCGCACCGAGGCCTGGGCACTGCTGGAGTCCGCGCGCGAGCTCAGCCACGCCAAGACCGGCCCGAGCGAGCGCTTCCTCGCCGCGCTCCGGCGGAATTGGCGGCTCTGGACCATCTTTCAGGCGAGCCTGCTCGATCCCCAATGCACCATGCCGGCGGAGATCCGCGGCAATCTGATCGGGCTTGCGAACTTCATCGACAAGCGCTCCGCCGAGCTGCTGGCGAAGCCCGATCCGAGCCTGATCGACGCGCTCATCAACATCAACGTGCAGATCGGAGAAGGTCTGCTCGCCGGCGCCCGGGCCGCGGTGCAACAGGCGCCAAAGCCGACGCTGCGCGCCGGCGCCGTCGCCGAGACCGCCTGAGGTCGTGGCGGCCATGCTCACGGAGACGGTCGGGAGAACGCCGGCTGCATCCGCGCCCGACGCCGTCGCCGAGGCCGCAGGCCATCTGGCGGCCGGAGACGCCGAAGCAGCGCTCGGCACCTTGCGCGCCGCCGCCGAGACCGATGCGGGCTCGCTCAGGTTCCGCTTCCTCACGGGTCTGATCGCCTGGCGGCTCGCCGACGTCCACCAAGCGCTGACGGTGCTGCGCGGCTGTCACGACGAAGCGCCGATGAACGGCGGCATCGCCGAGGTTCTGGCCTCGCTCTATGCGCAGGCGGGCGACCTCACCGAGAGCCTCTATTTCGGCAAGCTCTCGACGGCTCTCGGACCCGCCGCCGAATTCTCCGAGCTGGTGCCGCCGAGCTTCCCGTCCTTCGGCAAGGCTTTCCTCGCGATCCGCGAGCGCCCGCTCTTCGCGCGCGCGAAGCTGCTGGCGAGCGCGGGCCAGCTGATCGAGGGCCTCGATCTCGCGCGCCAGCATGTCTCGCTCAATCCCGCCGACGACGAGGCGCGACACTTCCTCGGCGAAGGCCTGTTGCGCGCGGGAGGTGCCGCGGCGGCCGCGGGCGTGCTCGCGCCGATCGCGACCGGCGCCGCTGCAACGCCGGCGACCATGAGCTTCTATGCCCGCGCCTTGGCCTCCATGGGCGAGCGCGCCGAGGCCCGCGATTGTCACGAGCAGGCTTGCTCGGCAGCGCCGGACGATGCCCGCATCGCCGCGGCCCGGCTCGCTGATGCGCTTTGGATCGAGGACGATCCGGCGCGGGTCGGCGCCTGGATCGCCGATTTTGTGGCGCGCTTCTGCCCGCCGCGCAAACCCTCAGCAGGCGCGCCGGCATCGAAGAAGCTGATCATCGGCTATGCCGTCTCGGCGCTCGCCGATCCGCGCGAGGCGGCTGCGATCGCCGCGGTGGCGCGCGCGCATGACCGGTCGCGCGCCACCGTGATCGCCTACGGAATCGGCGCCCAGAGCTGGCGCGAGAACACCGTCTTCGGCGGCGCCGTCGACAAGTGGCGCGACATCGCCGGGCTTGATCCCGCGACGCTGGCGCGCATCCTCGCGGGCGACGGGCTCTCGGTCATCGTCGATTGCAGCGGCGCCGCGGCGCCGAGCCAGCTGATGGCGATCGCCCGGCTCGGCTCCGGCATCCGCGTCTCGTGGCTCGGCCAGCCGAGCGCGCTCGGCGCGCCGATTTACGATGCGGCGCTCGGCCGCCGCGCGGGCGCGCTCCCGAGCTGGGGCCCGGACACCGCTTATCCGCTGGTGCGCGACTGGCTTCGCCCGATCGAGCGCACGCGCTCCGCGCTTCCGCGCTTCGGGAGCGATGCCGGGCTCAATCAGCTCGACGCGCAAACCGTGGAGCTCTGGTCCGCGGTGCTGCGGGGCTTGCCCGAAGCCGTCCTGTTGCTGCGCGCGAACGACATGGCGGTTGGCGCCAACATCGATCGGCTGGTCGCGCGCTTCGGGCGGGATCTCGCGGCCCGCATCGACGTCGTCGATGCCGCCACGCCGGAGGAACTCTACCGCGGCGTCGATGTGGCGCTGGCGCCGGCCAAGGGCGGCTCGCCCCGAATGGCGGCCGAGGCGATCGCCTGCGGCGTGCCGGTGGTGGCGCTGGATGCCGGCGGCATCTACGGCGCGTTCCTGCGCCGGCTCGGGCTGAGCGGAAGCCTGGTGGCCGCGGACGAGCGCGATTACGTCTCCATCGCTCTCGGCCTCGCCGGCTCCGCCGATGCGCGCGAGCAGGTCGCCGCCGAGGTGACGGCGGTGGCGCGGTCCGGGCCCGCAACGGCGCGGCGAATTGCCGAGATCATCGAGACCGATGCCGCGGCAAGGGCCTCGGGCGACCTGCTGCCGTGACCGATCGGGACTTTTCCGAGCGCTCTCGCGCGGCTTTCGCCAAGCGGTTTCCAGGCGGCGCCGCCGAGCTCGACCGCATCGAGGCGCCCGCGACATCGGTGGTGCTCGAGGACGGCGTCGCGGTCGATGTCGTGGTCGCGGACGCGCGGCTCTATAGCGGCAATGCCGTCGGCTTCGCGGAGGAGCAAGTGAGCGCCTTCATGAAGAAGCCGCTGCGGCTCTTCATGGAGAATCCGGGAGCGGCGGGCCTGGTCAGCGAGATCTGCGTGCGCATGCTGAACGCGCTCAAGGAAGAGCTCACCCAGCGCGGCATGACCGAGATCGACCGCCATCCCTCGGGCAACCCGACCTTCTTGGTCGTTTTCGGCCTCGGGCTCGGCCATCACGTCAGGGAGCTGCTGCGCCGGACCGAGGCGCGCTGGCTCGTCATCGTCGAGCCCACGCTCGAGCTGATCAAGCATTCGTTCCAGGCGCTCGATTGGGCGGCGCTCATCGAGGAGCTCGAGGCTCGCGACGGCGCGGTTTATCTCGTGACCGACCCCGATCCCGCCAAGATGGTGGCGGGCATCGTGGCGCAGGTCGGCAAGCACGGCGTGCCCTTCATCGATGGCGCCTGGGTCTTCACGCATTATCCCCTCTGGTCCTTCGCGCAGGCGCGCACGAAGCTGCACCAGGCGGTGCAATACGCCTTCGTCAACCGCGGCTTCTTCGAGGACGAGATCACGATGATGTCGAACGCGGTGGCGAACTTCACCGCGGCGCCGCATTGGCTGATCGAGGGCAAGCCCAGGCTGCAGCGGCCGGAGACCGCGGTGATCGTGGGCGCGGGTCCCTCGCTCGACGAATCGCTGGCGACCTTGCACCGCATCCGCGACCGCGTGGTGCTGTTCTCCGGCGGGACCTCGCTCAGGCCGCTGCTGCGCAACGGGCTGGTGCCGGACTTCCACTGCGAGCTCGAGAACATTCCGCTCGTGGTCGACGTCCTCAAGGAAGCGGGCAAGCACGGCGACCTCTCCCAGATACGGCTGATCGCCTCGGCGACCGTCGACCCAAGAGTGCCGCCGATGTTCCGCGAAGCCCTGTTCTTCTTCCGGGATTCCGTGAGCTCCACGATGCTTCTCGCGCACGGCCTGCGCGTGCTTCAGGCGGCGGCGCCGACCTGCGTCAACACCGCCATGGCGGCGGCGATCTCGCTGGGCTTCACGGAGATCGCGCTCGTCGGCACCGATTGCGGCATGCGCGTCGGCGGCCGGGATCACGCCAGCGACACCGTCTACGGAGCGGGCGGCTTCGTGAAGGCGAGGGACAACTTCCCGATCGAGGTCGAAGGAAACTTCGGCGGCACCGCGAGGACCGATTGGGTCTATGACGCCTGCCGCCGGATGCTCGGCGAGGCGATCAAGGTCTATGGGCTCTCGCCGATCAACTGCAGCGATGGCGCGCTGATCCCGGGCGCCCGGCCGGTGGTGCCGGAGGCCGTCGAGATCGACGCGCCGCCAGTGGACCACGAGGCGCTGATCGCCGATCTCAAGCACGCGCTGATCGGCTTCGAGCCCGCGGAGATCCTGCGTGACCGGGACTTCGCCGACATGATCGACGACACCAAGGACCTCTATCGCGAGCTGCGCGAGATGCTGGCGGGGTTCGAGCCCGAGGACGCAGATTTCGCCGGCGTCTACCGCGCGACCGGGGAGTTCCTCGGCGAGGCCCACGGCAAGTTCCGCGAGGCGGACTCCATGTCGAACGGCACGCTGTTCGCGCTGCCGCGCATCGGCATGTTCTACGGCTACCGCGTGCCGGCGGGCGACACCCGAAGCGCCCTCTTCGATGCCTTCCTGCGCGAGACCCGCGAGATCATCGACCAGATGGAAAAGCAGACGCTCGACCTCTTCGAGCGCCTCGGCCAGCAAGCCGCGGAAGCGGCCATCGCCCCCGCCGCCTGAACGGGCGGCGCTTCGAAGGCGGAAGGCATTGCGCGCGCCGGTCCTAACGGAGTGAGACACCCGCGATGTAACCCCCGCGAGCGGGAGAGGGGCTTCAAGGGCCGATCCGTGGGAGTCTAATTGGAAAGCGCTCTAAGAGATGAGGCGCACAAGGATCCGCGACCGGTCCGCTGAACCCCACGTGCGCCTGAGCGGCGCTTGATCAGCCGAAGAGGGAGAAGATCGTGCCGGGCGGGGCTGGCTCGAGGGCGGCTTGGCCGGCGAGTTCCTGTTGCTGCAGGCTGGCGCCGGCGGATTGCGCGTTGGCGAAGCTGAGCTCGATCAGGTGCAGCTGGGTGGTGAGCTGCTGCTTGAGCTGCAGCGTCTTCAGGGCGACGGCCGCGGTCTGGTTGAGCTGATCGTTCTGCACCGTCGAGTCCTGGCCCGAGATCTTCGAATCGAGCGCCGTCGCCGCGCTTCCCGCGATGGTCTGGTTGCTGGTGGTGACCGAGTACGCCTGGTTGATCAGGTTCGCGGCGTTCTGCAGAGCCGCGAGCGCCGCGGTCTGCCCGGCGGTAGTGGATAGGTTGTAGCTGGCGCTCGGCTGGACGCCGAGCCCGCCGGTCTTCAGTTGCGCGATGCCGTCCGGCTGGACCGCGGGATTGTCCTGCACCACCGTGAGAAAGGAGACGTCGGCATTCGCCGTGGCGAGCGCGCCATCGAAGGTGGCGGAATCGCCGGCGCCGGCCGCGTTCTGCAGCGCGGTGATCTGCGTGGTTATGTCGGCGAGGATATTGGCGTTGGCGCCGTATTGCGTCTGGAGCGTGCTGAACGTGGCTTTCTGCTGGCTCTCGTAGCTGATCTGGACTTTCAGGAAATCGTCCTTGGCGCTGGTGTCGTTGCTGGCCTTGAGCGCGGCGATCTTTTCCTGGAATTGGTTGTTGAGTTGGGTCTGGATGAGCTGGAAGCGATAACTCTCTTGCGCCGCCGCGTTGTTGAGCGCGGCCTGCGTCAGCACGTTCATGATGCTGGTCGTGCTGGTGCTGAGGGTGGGGACCGAGCTCACCGGGAAACTCCGAGAAACCGCAACATGCCAGTCTGCCGCATCGTCGCTAAGGTTTCGTTAACCCGCGCGGCGCAACGGCGGCCGATTCTTTGATTTGGTCGCATTTTCTGCGCCGAACCGGCGTCCATTTCGCCGGAAAATGCTCCAGCAGATCCCAGGCGATCGGCGTGCCGCGAGCGATCGCGCGAGCCGCGGGCCGGCCCAGGATCTCCGGCAGGTGCTTGGGCGCCAGCCCGAAACCGGGCCGGATCGAGCGCACGTTCCGCTCGGTCAGGCGCTCGCCCGCGGCGATGTCGGCCACCGCGTAGAGCGAGCGGCGATATTGCACATTGCCGGCTTCGCTGGCCTTGCCGCCGTAGCGGATCTCGCCGAGCGCCGAATGGGCGTCGCGGCAGGCGGCGCAAAGCGCCGCGAGCTCGGCGGGCTCCAGCGAGAAGGCCGAGTCCGGTCCGCCATCCGCCCGGCGCAAGGTCACGTGCTTCTCGATGACGGAGGCTCCGAGCGCCACGCTGGCGACGGCGACGCCCATGCCGAGCGTGTGGTCGGAGAGACCGGTGACGGTGCCGAAGGCCCGCGCGAGATCGGGGATGGTGCGCAGATTGGCCTCGCCGGCGGGCGTGGGATAGCCGCTCACGCAATGCAACAGGATGAGCTCGCGGCAGTCGCCGCGCCGCGCCGCCGCCACGGCCTCGCCGATCTCGACGAGATTAGCCATGCCGGTCGAGACGATCATGGGCTTGCCCGTGCGCGCCACGCGCTCGATGAGCGGCAGATCGATCATCTCGAAGGAGGCGATCTTGTAGGCGGGCGCCTCCAGGCTCTCCAGGAGATCGACCGCGGTCGGATCGAAGGGCGTGCTGAAAACGGCGATGCCGAGCTCGCGGCCGCGCGCGAACAGCGGCGCATGCCACTCCCAGGGCATCTGCGCCTCGAGGTAGAGGTCGTGCAGCGTCCGGCCCCGCCAGAGCCCGTGCTCGATCCGAAATCCCGGGCCGTCGTGGTCGAGCGTGATGGTGTCGGCGCGATAGGTCTGCAGCTTCACCGCGTCGGCGCCCGCCTGCTTCGCCGCCGCCATCACCTCGAAGGTGCGCTCCAGGCTGCCGTTGTGGTTGGCGGAGAGCTCCGCGATCACATAGGGCGGATGCTCGGGTCCGATGGGCCGGCCGGCAATGGTGACGGGGGCGGGCATGGGCGCGTCCTGGGTTCCGGCTCGGGCTATCCGGCGGCGAGGGCGGAGTTGATGGTGTTTTGCCGGATGCGCGCGGCGCCGCCGGCGTCGAGGTCCTGCCGCGTCTCGGAGAGCGAGAGCGAACCCTCGATGGTCGCGTTCAGGCGATCGATCGCCGCGGGCGCGGCGCCGGGCAACTTGGCGATGAGATAGCGCAGCGACAGGCGCTCGCGATCGGCGCTGTCGGGCTGCGTTCCGTGCAGGATCGCCGAATGCCAAAGCGCCGCGAATCCGGTGCCGCCCACCAGCATGGTCTGCTTGCACTCGACGCTGCGGCCGCGCTCGTCGTGGTAGCGCCAGAGATCGGTCCCGGCAATGCGCTCGAGCTTGTGCGGAAAGATCGTGGCGCCGAGACGGTGGCTGCCGGGCATCACGTAGAGCGGCGCATCAAGCGCGGTCACGGGATGAACGTAGATATAGAGCGTGACGAAATCGGCGTGCCGATCCTTCCAGTCGATGATGTCCTGGTGAAAATCGATGCCATAGAAATAGGTGATGTCGCGGTATTCCGGCCGGACATAGGCGCCGAGGTTGTTGACGGGATTGCCCTCGATCCGCCGCACCAGCCAATCCGGCAGCCAGCTCTCGGGCACGCCGCAGACCAGCTTCTTGTCCAGCAGAACGTAGCCGTCGCCCAGGATCTCGCGCAGCGTCGCGGAGATCGTGGGATTCGCCTCGACGAAGGCGTCGGCGCTGCCCAGCGCCTCCAGGAGGTTGCGGCCCGGCATCGGGTTCACGCCCTTGTATTGGGGATCGGCGAGGAACTCGGCCTCGCTCAAGAACAGATGCGGCCCGAAAGCGCGGCGATCACGCACCATCGCCAGCAGCCGCTCGCAGGCGGCGGGGTCGAGCACCGGGCCGAACTCCGTCAGGCCGTGGCGGAGGAATTTTTCCACGTAGCGCGCGACCGCGGGATCGCCGTCGATGGATGCCGCGCGAGCCAGGCCGGTCATGCTCGTTCTCCTCGGTGAATGCTGCTCATCTCCTCGAGCTCCGCCAAGAGACGCGCGGCCGCGCGCGCGGGGCCGCCGGGCGGCACGGCGTCCGGGAGCATGGCTTTCTCGGGCGCGGCGATCAGGCGCCGGGCGGCGTCGATCACGGCGTGGTCGTCGAATTCCGGCAGCGCCCAGACGCCACGCTGCCGCAGCGCCCGAATATTGGCCTGCTGATTGGCGGCGATCGCGATCGGCAGCATGGGCAAGCCCGCGGCGGCGGCCTCGAGCACGGTGGTGCCGGCGCCGCCCAGGTAAAACGACGCGCGCGCCATCAGCGCGGGCATGGCGGCGGCCTCATGGAGCGCGACGCCGCGCATGTCGCCGGCGGCTTTCCATAGGGCGCCCGACCGCTCGTGAAGCGGCGAGAGCGCCAGCTCGATCGGTCCCTCGAAGCCGGCGGCGCGCAGCGCGGCCGCGGCGCGGAGCGCCAGGCTGCCGTCGTCGGAGCCGCCGAAGCTTACCAGCGCCCGCTGTTGGGATCGCGGCCGGTTCGCCTCGTGGAAGGCGGGATCGATCAGGGCGTATGCGGGCCCGAGCAGCAAGGCACGATCCGGCAGATCGCCGTACTCGAGCTCGTCCGCGAACAGGTTCTGATTGAGCACCAGCTCGGCGGCGATCGGGCGGTCGGCGAGATCGTCGATCGCAACGCGCAGCGCGGCCCGCGCCTGCCAGGCGCGCATCGTCTCGACCCCGATCCGGTAGCTGTCGAAGATCACTAGGTCCACCGTGGGCAGCTCCGCCGCGGCGGCGGGCCAGCGCGAGGGCGTGAACCCGTCGGCGAGGATCATGTCGCGCTCGCTGCCGGAGGGCGTCGCCACCTCGCAGAGAGCGCCCGACCGCGCCAGCGCGCGCGCCAGCACCAGCGCGCGGCGGAGATGGCCGAGCCCGATCGAGGGTCCGCAATCCGCCAGGAAGAGCGCCCGCACGGCGCCGCGCCGCCGGCCCCGGCGGGCCGCCGCGCGAGCCATCGCTTCAGAGGTCGAGAGCAAGGCCACGCTCCCCCAGCTTCTGTCGCATCGCGGGCTTGAGGCGCGCCCAGTCCTCGGCGAGCATCGCCAGCGCGATCACGTCATGGAAGATGCCGCCTTTGCAGACGTGGCGGCGATACCGGCCTTCGATCATGAAGCCGTACTTCTCGTGCATCCGCCACACCGGCTCGTTCTCGGCGAGCACCTCGCAGCAGAGCTTGTTGAAGCCAAGCCGGTCGAACACGTAGGAGAGCACCGCGTATTCGACGAAGCTGCCGATGCCCTTGCCGCGGATCTCGGGCGCGCCGATGTAGAAGGCCCAGAAACACCGGCGATGGGCGGCTTGCAGGTCGTAGAGGTTCGCCAGGCCGATATCGACACCGTCGGCGACGATGACCCAATAGCGCCGCGTGGGATCGGCGAGCGCGCGCTCGAACCACCGCGCATGCGCCTCCGGCGAGA
>DATMMM010000229.1:0-11713 GCA_035569735.1 Allostellaceae bacterium
CGGTGACCTTGTCCTCGGTGGGATCGACCGCGCGCGGCTCCGCGGGCTGCGGCCGCGGCGCAGGCGCCAGTTCGGCGATGCCGCGGATCAGCTCGCGCACGCCGAAATTGTTGAGCGCGCTGCCGAAATAGACCGGCGTCAGATGGCCCTCGCGGTAGGATTTCGCATCGAAGGACGGACAGAGGCCGCGCGCCATCGCCACCTCCTCGCGGAGCTTCTGGAGCGCCGGCGCGGGCAGCAGGCCCTCGAGCCTAGGATCGTCCAGGCCCCGGCAGCGCACGGGCTCGGTCACGCGCTCGCCGGCGCCGCGCTCGAACAGCAGCAGCGCGTCCTGGAAGAGATCGTAGGTGCCGAGGAAATCCCGGCCCATGCCGATGGGCCAGCTCGCGGGCGTCACGTCGAGCGCCAAGGTGCGCTCGATCTCGTCCAGGAGGTCGAAGGGGTCGCGCGACTCCCGGTCGAGCTTGTTGACAAACGTGATGATGGGGACGTCGCGGAGCCGGCAGACTTCGAAGAGCTTACGCGTCTGCGCCTCGATGCCGCGCGCGGCGTCGAGCACCATGACGGCGCTGTCGACCGCGGTCAGCGTGCGGTAGGTGTCTTCGCTGAAGTCCTGGTGGCCGGGCGTGTCCAGCAGATTGTAGGTGACGCCGTCGTGCTCGAAGGTCATCACCGCCGAGCTCACGGAGATGCCGCGCTCGCGCTCGATCTCCATCCAATCGGAGCGCACGCGGCGGCGCTCGCCCTTCGCCTTGACCTCGCCCGCGAGCTGGATCGCGCCGCCAAACAGCAGCAGCTTCTCGGTAAGCGTGGTCTTGCCCGCGTCCGGATGCGAGATGATGGCGAAGGTGCGCCGGCGCGCGATCTCGGCGGCGAGGGTGCTGTCGATCGTATCCATGGAGACCGCCTCTCTAGCGGGAGTCTATTCTAGAGTGCAATAGAAACCTGCTGAGCCGGTTGCGCGGCGATATGGAGTTGTTCCAATCCAGCGACGGAAGCCATGCAAAAAATTTCAGCCAGACCCGTTGAACCGACATGGAACAGCAACATGTCTAATAATGGCGCAACTGCCTGGAGGATGCCCAACAAGCATGACTCCGCCGGATCAGTATTGAACAGCGCCAAACCCAAGGCTCGGTCGTGTGACCGGGCGGATGGCTTGAAGCCACCCTAGACGAACCCCGCCATCAGGCAACGCCGGGCGGGGTTCGCGCGTCGAGGCTCCCTCCCCTCCCTCATTGCTGCGATCCCCAGGGCATGATCGGCACCGTGCTGATCGCGTTGGCGGGCGAGCCATTGATGAGCTTGGAGCTGATGGCGAGGTAGACCAGCGTATTGTGCTTCTGGTCGGGGAGCCGGTAGATCCGGGTCGCCTTGAAGAAGATGCTGGTCTTCTCGGTGAAGGCCTCCTCGGTCTTGGGCAGCTTCGCGATATCGGCGTTGATCGGCCCGGTCTGCCGGCAGGCGACCGAAAAGTTCGAGGGGTCCTCGTTGAGCCCGAGCGGCTGGCCCCAGCCGCCTTTGCGCGCCTGCGAGATGTGGCAGGTGACGCCGGGCACCTTGGGATCGTCGAACTCGCTCACGCACACCTTGTCGTTGGGCGAGAGCAGCTTGAAGGTCGTGCTGACACAGGCGAGATCGTCCGCCCGCGCGAGGCCGGACGCCGCGACAAGCAGCACGAATGCGGTCAAGAACAGCCTCATGGTCGATTTTCCTCTTGGCTAGGCCGGCTCAAACTTGAAAGGGCGGAACCTCGCGGCCCCGCCCTTCCGATCCATCCGGGTGCTGAGACGATCAGGACCCGTTGTAGGTCGTCTGCTGGTCGCAGGCCGCGGCGGGCGCGGCCAGCATGCCGACACCGACCAGAGCCAACAGGATCAAAGCAAAGATGCTGCGCATCATGGCCTCCTTGATAGGACCATCGCCTGAGCAAGATGGTACGGGCCGCCGCCTCCTGGCAAGCCCCGCCGCTGGGGTCACCAACATGTGAGGTTCGCACGAGCAGGCTCTCGGAGCTACCCCCGGTGACCCAGTCCCGACTCGTAATCCACCGGGACCCGCGTGGTCCGGTTGAAGGACTCCGTGAGGCGCGCCAGCAGGCGCAGGAACCGCGCGCGCTCGCGGGTGGGAAGCGGCGAGAGCAGGCGTTGCTGGGCGCGCCGGGCGTCCCTGGATATCTGTCCGGCGAGCGCCACGCCGGCCTGCGTCAAACTGAGCTCGCGCCGGCGCAGATCGCCGGCGCCCATCGCGCGCGCAATCAGCCCGCGCTCGGCGAGCTTGCGCACGACCAGACCGGTCGTGGAGCGGTCAAGACCCAAGAGCCGCGCCAGCGTGTTCTGGTCGATCTCCGGCCGGCGCCCCAGGATCACCAGCACGCCGTACTGCGTGGGCGTGATACGGCTCTCGCGAGCCTCCTCGAGAAAGATCGCCACCGCGATCTGGTGCGCGCGCCGGATCATGAATCCCGGACGCTGGTAGAGGTCCTCCAGCGACTCCGTGCGCGAGGATCGGCTGCGTGCGCCTGCCATGAGCCGGAGTGTGCGGGAGCGCAGGCCTTATAGGCAAGCCGGCCGGATTGACAGACGTCTGATCCTCAGTAGTCTCACGAATCGGGGCGGGCGGCCCCGTGTCGGGGAGAGGCGCGGGCCGGAGCTGGAGCATTCATGGCGGCGCGCGAGCCTGTCATCGTCGTGGGCGCGGGACCGGCAGGCCTGACGGTAGCGCTCAGCCTGACGCTGCAGGGCGTCCCCGTCATCGTGCTGGAGAGCGAGCCCGAGCTGCCGCGCGACCTCCGCGCCGGCAGCTTCCATCCGCCGACCGTGGAAATGCTCGGTCCGCTCGGCCTCGCCGAGGATTTCCTGGCGCTCGGCATCAAGGTGCCGCGCTGGCAGATCCGAGACCGCCGCGAGGTGGTGGTCGAATGGGACCTGGGCCTGATCGCCGATGCCACGCCCTACCCGTTCCGGCTCCATGTCGAGCAGTACAAGCTGACGCCGCTGCTCCATCGCCGCCTCCGGTCGGTGGGTGGGGCAGAGCCGCGCTTCGGCCACAGGTTTCTGGATGCGACCCAGGATGCCGACGGCGTCGCTGCGCGGGTCGAGACGTCCGGCGGGGTGGAAACTCTGCGCGGGCGCTATCTGGTCGGCGCCGACGGCGGACGCAGCGCCGTGCGCCACAGCATGGGCGTCGAATTCGAGGGCTTCACCTGGCCCGAGCGGTTCCTGGTCGCGAGCACCGCCTATGACCTGGCGCCGCACGGGTTCACGCCCAATGCCTATGTCACCGATCCCGCGGAATGGGCGGCAATCTTCAAGATGCCGCACGAGGGTCCGCCGGGACTCTGGCGCATCCTGGTGCCGAGCGATCCGGACATGCCCGAGGAGGCGCTGCTCGAAGCATCCTATGTCGAGGAGCGATTGCAGAATTTCCTGCCGCGCGCCGAGCGCTACGAGATCGCCTACAAGAGCACCTACAAGGTGCATCAGAGAGTGGCGAGCGACTTTCGCGTCGGACGCATGCTGCTGGTGGGCGACGCCGCCCATGTCAACAATCCGCTCGGCGCCTTGGGCCTCAACGGCGCGCTCCACGCGGCCGTCAATCTCGCGGAAAAGCTGGGGCCGGTCTGGCGCGGCGATGCCGAAGAAAGCTTGCTCGACAGGTACGTGCGCCAACGCCGGCAGGCGAACGTCGAATTCGTGCAGGCCCAGTCGATCAGGAACAAGGAGCTGCTGCAGGAGCGCGACCCCGCGGTGCGCGCAGAGCGTCTGGCGGAGCTGCGCCGCACCGCCGCCGATCGCGGGCGGGCGCGCGAATTCCTGCTGAGGAGCTCGATGATCGCGAGCGTGCGCCGCGCTGCCGAGATCGCCTGAGAGCGATTATGGATACTGAGCGCGCAAGCCCGCGCGGCGGCGGCCCGCGCGCGCCAGACGCATCCCCAAAAGCGCCGCCAGCAGGATGCCCTCGATCAGCGTCTCCGCGCGCGTGAAGCGGCCCGCCATGACGAAATGGAGGTAAGCGAGCGCCGCGGCGGGGTAGATCAGCCAGTGCAGCCGGCGCCAGACGCGTGCACCCAGCCGCCGCACCGAGCGGTCGGTGGAAGTCGCGGCGAGCGGCGCCAACAAGAGCGCGCCGGCGAGTCCGACGGCGAGATAGGTGCGCGCCGCGACCTCGCTCGCGAGGAAGGGCCAATCGAAGCCATAGTCCTTCGCCCAGACCAGCAGGTGCACCAGCGCGTAGAAGGCCGCGAAAAGCCCGACCATGCGGCGCAGATCCAGCGGCCAGCTCCAGCCGGCGGCGCGCGCGAGCGGAGAGAGCGCGAGACCTGCCAGCAGGAGCCGGAGCGACCACAGGCCGGTCTCCTGGATCGCCGGCGGATAGGGGTCGGCCGCGAGCGCCCCCCAGAACACCGCGCGCGCCAGCACCAGGAGCGGCAGCGATGCCGCGAGGAAGACCGCGAGTTTCAAGCACCGGCGCAGGGATCGGGTCATGCGAGGCATGGTCGGCGGATCATGCCGGAGAGGGCGATCGGCCGAAAGCTCGCGGCCTCTCACATTCGATTGACAAGCCCGCGCGCCCGCCGCTTGATCCCCCGCATTGAACCCGTCGGAGCCGCCTGCCGTCGATGATGCTTTCCCGCTATTTCACGCTTTTTGCGGCCGCCTGGATCGTCGTGATGGCCTGGAAAGTCCATCCGGAGTTCAGCGATAGGCTTCGGGTCGATGGGCGCGTGATCTCGCTCGACGACTATGTCGAGGATGCCTGCGGCGAGCGCGTGGGACCGCTGGCCACCAGCTGCCGCGCTACCAAGCTCGAGAGCGGTCCACGCATGGTGACGGCGGAACAGGCGAAGGCGCTCCTGCTGATCGAGGCGCCGTTGATCCTCTACGCCGTGCTCTATCTTCCGATCCGGCTGCTGCGTGGAGGCGGGGATCGTTAGGCCTGCTTGTGCGGCGCGTGCCCCATGCGTCGGCGGGCCTCTTCGTCGATCGCCTGCATCAGTTCGGGCTGAGCCGAGGCGAGCCGGCGAAAGTCCGCGATATCGAGCTGGAGCAGCTGGCAGGATTTGCGTGCCACGACGGTGGCGGTGCGCGGGCTGCCGGTCACCAGCGAGATCTCTCCGAAGAACTGGCCGGTGCTGAGCAGCAGCGGCTTCGGCTCGATCTGGATCGCCACCTCGCCCTCCACGATGAAGTACATGCAGTCGCCGGGCTCGCCCCGGCGTGTCACGATGGTGCCCGCCGGCACGTCGCGCGCGCGCAGCAGCTTGGTGACCTCGGCGATGGTCGCCGCTCCGACCTCGCGGAAGAACGGCACGCGCGCCACCAGATCCCAGGTGCGCAGGAACTCGCGCCGGCGCATCTCCTCGGCGAAGCTGTTGGCGAGGATGCCGGCGAGAAATGCGAAGGTCGCGATGCCGCCGATCATGACCACGCCCGCGATGAACCGGCCCAGCGAGGTCAGCGGCACCACATCGCCGTAGCCGGTCGTGGTGAGCGTGGTCACCGCCCAATAGAGCGCGGCCGGAATGCTGCTGAACGCCTGGGGCTGCGCCTTGTTCTCCGCGAGGTATTCGAGCGTGGCCGCCATCAGCAGGACGACCAAGAATGCGAGGAACAAGCTCTCGACTGGGCCGCGGGCGCTTCGGAGCACCCGCCCCACCAGGGCCATTCCCTCGGAATAGCGCCCGAACTTCAGGATCCAGAGCACGCCCAAGACGCGCGCCACCAGCGCCGGCACACCCGCCATCATCGCCGCCAGCGGCAGCACGGCCAGCAGGTCGATCACGCCGATGCTGCTCGCCCATTGCCAGCGCGCCCGCCAGGGGTGGCCCGGATGCGCCCAAGGCGCCCAAGGCGCCGCCCACAGCCGGACCAGATACTCGAGCACGAAAAATCCGAGGGTCAGATCGAAGACGACAGCGAGCATGCCGCCGACGCGGGCGTGGATCTCGCCCACGGTATCGGTAACCAGCGCGACCAAGCCCGCAACCGCGAAGACATGATGCACGACGCGAAACAGCAGCGCCGGCCACGCATGCGTGTCCGGCGTGAGCCAGAGATAGACACGCCTCGCCAGCACCTCGCTCCTCCCGGCCCCCGAGCTCGGAAGCTTCCGCAAGAAAGCCAGCATTTGCGCGGCCTGACAATGTTTTTCCGCGCGCGGCGGTGCTTTGGCGCGCGCCGCTCGATCGGGTAAGATGTGTTCGTGGACAACAATGAACAGGCGCAAGCGATGCGGGTGACGATGCGATTGCTTCTCTCTATGGTGGCCGCTGCCATCGTGGCCATAACGGGACCCGGCGCCTATGCCCAAGGCACGCCGGAAGGCGACGCGCTCTTTCAGGACCCCGGCAGCAGACTCCAGAGGTCCAGCAAGGGATGGACGCAGAGCGACAACTGCGGCAAGGAGTCCTTCCAGAAGTTTCCGGACTACACGATCGAAGGCGCCGCCAATCGCAACGTTTACATGCGGGAATGCCTGCGAAGACATCATCTGCCGCCGCGTGCCAACGTGGCGCAACCGGTCCAGCCCAAGCAATAGGCCGGTGTCAGGCGGCGAAGGCCGCCTCGGTTTGCGCGATGTCCTGCAAGAGACACGGATCAGGTTGGCCAACCTGATCCGATCTTTCTCTAGGCCGCGCGCCTGAGCGCCTCGTCGATGCCGCGAACTTGATCCTCGATATCGATATCCGTGGCCGAGGTCACCTCGAGGCGCCGGTCCTCGAAAACGTGGATCTTGCCGCGGTGCCGGCGGCGCCAGCTCATGATCGCGGCGTCGCGGGCCGCGAGCAGGGCTCGCATTTGCGGTCGAAACAGCGTGAACATGGCGGTGATCCAGCGGTTGAGCGGCTCGGAGGGCTCGCGGGTGTTTACCGCGAATCGGTCGAGCATGCGCAGGACGTCCGCCGCGCCGTACCACGTCTCGCCGGTCACCCAGCGGTTCGTCGTGAAGAGCCGAATCGGCATGCCGCGGGCGTCCATCGAGATCGCCGCCAGATGGCTGAGCTTGTCGTTGTCCGCGCCCTGGTTCGGCTGCCGTACGGGCGGCAGCACGGGACTGTGCGGCTGCGCGGGCGCGTCGGGTATCGCCAGCTCCGGCAACATCAAGGGACGCACCCCGGGGGGCATGCCGCGCGGACGCAGGAAGGCGTGAAAGTGCCCGTGCTCGCCCTCGGCGCGCTCTCCCGGCGGGTGGGCGTGATAGTAGAACTGCGCGTGGGTCTCCGGGTCGTAGACGTCCATCGCGGGATAGTGCTGCCATTCATAGAAATCTTCGGCTCCGTCGAGGGCCTCGCTGACGATGCTGCCGCCGGCGATGGTGAGCGAGCCGACGCAATCGAGGGCCGTTTGCCCCGCGGCAGCCATGCGCTCGAGTTCGAGACGAGGGAGATTGGCGAAATCCGGCATGCCGGTCTCGGAGCTTGGATCGGCGGCTATTTGCGGGCCATCGAGGCGAGCGTCCACGCAACCGCCTCTCCGATCACTTGGTGAAGCGCGGTATTCAAAGCCCCGACCACGGCGGGCACCGAGTTCTGCTGGGCGGGCGCATCGGCGAAGACCGTGCGCATCGCCACGATCTCCTTCTGCGGCAAACGCACGAGCTTGAGACCGACGCGCACGCGCACCGTCGGCGCTTCCGATCCGACGTAGATGGCGGTGAAATCCCGTATGTCCGTCTCCAGGACGTAGTCGGCCCGAAGCGCCAGGCTCTCGCGGTCGATGGCGGAGATCTTGCCGGTGTTCTCGAAGGACTCGAGCAATAGATTCTGCACCATGAGCGGCACTCGGTCGGTCCAGGCGGCGCCGGCGAAATAATCGAGACTGATGTCGCTCTTCATGAGCGCAATGCGTTCGGTATCGAGGCCGCCCGGCGCCGTGGGCGTCTCGATCAGCAGCTGCGCGGTCGTCTTGGGCAGCGTCGCCGAAAACTCCTTCTGCGGCGACAAGGTGTAGAGCTGTGGCGGCGAGCCGCCGCCGAGGGGCGCCGAGCAGGCGGCAAGCACGCCCGGAAGCGCCAATAGAAACGTGCGCCGGTGCATCATTTCGGCTTATAGCCCTCTCGTTTCTCACCGAACAGGAAGCGCGTGGGATCGCGCTCAACCTCGGCCAAGAACCGGGTCAATCCCGCGACCAGCGTGCGGGCATCGGAGATGAGCGCGTGCAAATCGTTGAGCCCGCCCTGGCTGAAATCCTTGAGACCCGGGCGATTCTCCTGGATCAGCGCGTCGAGATGGCCGGTGGCCGTATTCAACCCCTTCGCGGTCATCGTGAGATCGACGATGATGGCATTGGCAGAACCCAGCGTCTTCTGCACCTCGGCCAGAGAATTGTTGAGGGCGGGCACGGTCGTCTTGCGGAAGTCGCCGACGGTCGCCCTGGCGTCGTCGAGGAGGGCATCAACTTTGTCAAGGTCATGCCCCGCGACCTCGCTGACCCGCTGGAGGTTGGCGAGGGTTTGCGCGATGGCCTGGCGGTTCTTCTCGTCCAGGATCTGAGAGAGCCGGTCGGCCACCTCGATCACCCTGTTCAGCACCTCCGGCGCGCTCGCGACCAGCGAGGCGAAGCGCGAAGGTTTGGCCGCGATCACGGGATAGCGCTGCCCTTCCTGCTTCGTCAGCGGGGGCGCGTCCCGGGTGCCGCCGCTGATCTCGATGTAGTAGATGCCGGTGATACCCGTCAGCTCCAGCGAGGCGACGGAATCGGATTTGGTCGGCGCCTGGGCGTCCACCTCGACGGTGACCCGCACCTGATCGGGATTGTTGGGATCGAGGCGGATTTCGGTGACGCGGCCGATATTGACGCCGTTCAGGTTGACGGGCGCGCCGACGCTCAGCCCGGTGACCGAGCCGGTGAAATAGATGTCGTAGTTGACGTATTGCTGATTGAACTGTGTGTGCGCGAGCCAGAGGATCGCCACGAAAACGCCCGCCAAGATGACGAGCACAAACGAGCCGACCATGACGTAGTTGGCACGCGTCTCCATCCCTCTCAGCCCTCCTGAGCCCCCCCGTGAGCCGCGAGCGCGGCACGCCCCCGCGGCCCGTGGAAGTAGGCGTGGATCCACGGATGGGTATCGTGCAACAGCTCCGTCATTGTGCCGATTTTGATTCGCTTGTCGACCAGAACGGCGATTCTGTCGCAGATGGTCATCAGCGTGTCGAGGTCGTGGGTGACCAGGAAGACCGTGAGTCCCAAGCTCTTCTGAAGGTCTCGAATGAGCGCGTCGAAGGCCGCAGCGCCGATCGGGTCAAGCCCGGCCGTGGGCTCGTCAAGGAACAGCAGCTCGGGATCGAGGGCGAGCGCTCGCGCCAGCGAGGCGCGCTTGCGCATGCCGCCCGAGAGTTCCGCCGGGTACTTCGCGCCGGTGTCCGGGGGCAGGCCGACCAGTGCCACCTTCATGGCGGCGATCTCGTCCATGAGATGCTGCGGGAGCTTGAGGTGCTCCTTGAGCGGGACTTGGATGTTCTGCGTGACGGTGAGCGAGCTGAAGAGCGCGCCGTCCTGGAATAGCACGCCCCAGCGCGCCTCGAGCCGGCGCATCCCTTCGCTGTCGAGCTTGGAAATGTCCTGGCTGAACACCTCGACCGTGCCCTTGTGCGGCGGGATCAGGCCCACGACCACGCGCAGCAACACCGATTTTCCGGTGCCGGAGCCGCCCACCACCCCCAGCACCTCGCCGCGCTGCACATCGAGGTCGAGGTTGCGATGGATCGCCCGGTTTCCCATCCGGGTCGTGAGCCCGCGAATGCGAATGATGGGCGGCGTCGCCGCGCCGTTGCCCGCGTTTGCGCGCTCAGACATGGAGGAAGGAGAACACCATGGAGAACGCGGCGTCGAGAACGATGACCAGGAAGATCGATTCGACCACCGAGACGGTGGTCAGGCGGCCCACGCTCTCGGCGCTCTGCGAAACCTTGAGCCCCTGATAGCAACCGATGAGCGAGATCACCACCGCGAAGAACGGCGCCTTCAAGGGGCCGAGCCAGAAGGTCCAGCCGAAGAGCGCGCTCTGCAGCTGGCGCAGGAACAGGGGAAGATTGATATCGAGCGCCGCCCAGGCCATGAGCGCGCCGCCCAGAAGTCCCATGAAATTCGCGTAGAAGGCCAAGAGCGGCAGCACCAGCACCAGCGCGAACATGCGCGGCAGCACCAGGATCTCCACCGGATCCAGGCCGAGCGTGCGCATCGCGTCGACCTCCTCGTTTACCTTCATGGCGCCGATCTCGGCGGTGAAGGCGCTCCCCGAGCGACCCGCCACGATGATCGCCGTGAGCAGGATGCCGAGCTCGCGCAGGACGCCGATGCCGAGCAGGTTCACGGTGTAGATCTCGGCGCCGAACCGGTGCAGCTGGTCGGCGCCTTGATAAGCCAGCACCACGCCGATCAGGAAGCAGATCAGGCCCACGATCGGCATGGCGCTGACGCCGGTGCGCTCCATGTGGGCGAAGAGTGAAATGACGCGAAGCCGCTGCGGATGGCGCAGCGTGCGTCCCACGGTGATGGTTACCAGGCCCAGGAACCCGACCAGCTCGCTCGCCTGCAGAAGGAACCAGACCGTGGCCTCGCCGATGTCGCGCACGAAGTCCCGAAAGCCATGGTGGTGGTGACCCCTGCGCTCGCGCGGCACCCCCTCGCGGCTGCTCTCGACCTTGCGGAGCAGCGGCTCGATCTCGGGCCGCACGTTCTCGACGCGAACCGCGAGCCCGCGCGCCTCCAGCGAGCGCTCGGTGCGCAGCAGCAGCCACGCACCGGCGGAATCCAGGCTTTCGACCTCGGCGAGGTCGATCAGCGCCGAACGGGCGGTACCGGGATCGAGGGCGCCGAGCTTGCGGTCGAGCTTCGCGGCGCTCTGGACCCGCCAGGCGCCGCCCGCCCGAAGCACGAGGGCCCCCTCCCGAAAGCCACTCTCGAGCCAAGCGTCTTGAGCCATCGTTTGTCACTGTACAGGGCCGGCAAACGCCGGGCCACGCGAAATGCGGGCTGCTCCCTCAGACGGAACCCGCTAGAGTGCCTGGGGCCGATCGACGGCGGCAAACGCGGGGATGCGGGACACGATGGATCTCAAGCAGCACATCCGGTCGGTCCCGGATTTTCCCAAGCCCGGTATCCTGTTCTACGACATCTCGACCCTGCTGGCGCACCCGGAAGCCTGGCGCGAGACGGTCCATCAGCTCGCCGAAGCGGTAAAACCGCACCACCCCGAGGTCCTGGTCGGCATCGAATCGCGTGGCTTTCTGGTAGCGGCGCCGCTGGCTTATGCATTGGGCTGCGGCTTCGTCATGGTGCGCAAGAAAGGCAAGCTTCCGGGCGCCACCATCCCCTACACTTACGATCTCGAATACGGCAGTGACACCATCGAGATCCAGGCGAGCGCCATCGAGCGCGGACGGCGCGTCGTGGTGCTCGATGATCTCCTGGCGACCGGCGGCACCATGGCCGCGACCGTCAACCTGGTGCGAAAGGTCGGGGGTACCGTAACCGGCGCCGCCTGCATCATCGAGCTGACGTTCCTCGCCGGACGCAAGCGCCTCGATGTGCCCGTCCACTCGGTACTCGCTTACGACATCTGATCGCGCGACCTCGTGGAGCCGACCCGGGGTGGCAGGAGCGACCGGGACCTTAGCGCTTCCGCGCCAGCATAAGCCCGTCTCCGACCGTAAGGAGCGCCGAATCGACCCGGGCGTCGTCGCGGATTTTGAGATTGAGCGCGCGCA